>PBPM01000035.1 GCA_002724635.1 Rhodospirillaceae bacterium | reverse complement strand
CGGCGGACTCGAATTCGACAGCGCGACAGCCACCCGCATTTCTCTCGAATGGTCATCCGCTGACGCATCAACCGGCTGGGTCTGCGGGCTCGGTATCGTCCATCAATGGCTGATCGCGCAGTTTCCAGCCGAGACCCACGATGAGGTTTGGGGAGACAATCCCAGCCCCATGACTTGCGGCTCCTATGCACCGGCCGGCGAGATGACGGCTGTCGAGGGCGGCTACCGCCTGACCGGCGAGTTTCATTTTTCCAGCGGTGTTGATGTGTCGGACTGGGCAATACTCGGCGTGTTTTTCCCGCCCTCTGAGGAAGATGGGCCTCCTACGCCAGGGTTCACCCTGGTCCCCAAAACCGATTTCGAGATCGACGATAACTGGCATGTGATGGGACTTACCGGAACCGGCTCAAAGACCGTCGTCTGCACCGATCTTTTCATCCCGGCACACCGGCGGGTCACATTTGCCGAACTCGTATCCGGCAATTCGCCGGGATATCAGGTACTGCAAAGTAATCTTTACCGGTATCCCATACTGTCGCTGGTTGCCTATGCCATCTCCACCCCCGCCCTCGGGGCCCTTAATGGCGCCGTCGACATGTTTGTGGATTCCGTGAACGGCCGTATGACCCGCGGCGCGGTCGTGCTCGGCGGAAGCAAGGTCAAGGATTTCCAAGCCGTGCAGATGCGGGTGGGCCGGGCGGTTGCCAACCTTAAAGCGGCAAAGGCGATGCTGTTCACGCAGATCGAGGAATCCCGTGCTGCCGTCATGGACAGAGGTGAAATCCTTGATGTCACAGGGCGTCTCGACAACAGGCTAACCCAAGCAAAAACAGTCGAGCTCGCCATGGACGGGCTGAACGAACTGTTCGGCGCCGTGGGTGGCAACGGCATTCATACATCGCAGCACGTACAGCGGGCCTGGCGCGACGCACATGCCATCGGCCATCACATCAGCTTCAACTGGGATGCACTCAGTTCAATGTACGGTCAACATTTGTTGGGACTCGAACCACAGGGGCAGTTTTAAATCATGGTTGCCTACTGGATTGCGGCACTTAGCGCCGACGACATGAAACCGCTAGAGGATTACGCCAAACAGGCGCGGGTCGCCGTCGATAAATACGGCGGCCGGTCGCTTTCACGCCTCGGCCGGTTCAAGCTGCTAGAGGGCGAATTCATCGGCGACAAGATGGCGGTGATTGAGTTCGACTCGATGGAACAAGCCGTCGCCTGTTACAATTCGCCCGAATACCAGAAAGCAAAAGCTCTTCGTGACGGTAAAACAGAAGGACTGTTTTTCGTTGTGGAAGAAACCGACTGATGGCGATGGAAATGCCGGAATTCCATCTGGAACGTTTTCTGCCCTACCTTGTGCATCGTGTCGGATCACATCTGGCGGAGGGCTTCGAAGAGCAGTTCGCGGAAGCCGGGGTCAGTTTGCCGGAATGGCGAGTGCTGGCGGTTCTGTTCGAATACGGACCGCAAACCATGGGCGATATTGCCCGGCGGACTAGCATCAACGCATCGACCATGACAAGGCTAATCGGCCAGATGGAAAAGCGAAACCTGGTAGAACGCGCCCGCCCAGCGGCAAACCAGCGCACGGTGAATGTCTTGCTTCTGGAATCAGGAAACCGGGCGGTGGCGACCCTTTTACCGAAAGTTCTCGACTATGAGAAGAAACTAAGTGCGTGCTTCAGCGGCGCGGAATTGGAAACCTTCAAGATACTTTTGACAAAGTTCTTTAATACACTGACTTCCGACGCCAGCTCGGAGGATGAACGCCTGGCCAGTTGACGGCGAAAGCATTGCGGTCACGAAATTTTGCGTAACCGGTGACACGGGTCTTGCAAGCTCTGGCCACGCCACTTTACCCTGCGTCAAAACCAGACAGCGGATGCGAATAATGGAAATTACGCCCATCTCTCCAGCGGGCGGGGCAATAATCACCGGGATCGATCTGTCCCGCACCCTGCCGGCGGATACCGCTGTAGGCCTAAAGAACGCCTTCCTCGAATATGGCGTCCTCGCCATTCGCGGACAGGACATTAAAGATCAGGACCAGTTTCGCTTCTGCGAGGTGATGGGTGGGCTTGCAACACGCGGAAAGCCGCTGGATCAGCGAGAAGCGGACGGCGATGCAGCATATGACGGCGCAGTTCATCTGGTGACCAACCTTACCGAGGACGGTATACCCTTGGGATCGTTCGGCGATGGCGAGGTCTGGTTTCACCACGATGGCAGTTTCAAGGAAATTCCATACGCGGCCACCGTGCTGTACGGAATGGCGGTAACATCTGTCGGTGGCGAGACCGTATTCGCCAATATGTATATGGCTTATGACCGGCTGAGCGACGATCTAAAATCCAGAATAAACGACCTAATGGGGTTGAACATATACGACTACGCAGCCCGGGGCCGTGTCGACCTGGATCAGGATATTTCAGATATCAACCACTGGGTTCACCCGCTGGTCATTCGCCACCCCGATACCGGACGAAAGGCGCTGTATGTCAGTCCGTTGATCACGGCACGGGTGGAAGGCCTGCCACAGGATGAAAGCGATGCCCTGCTGGAAGACCTATTCGCCTATCAGAACGACGACGAGATCATCTTCGAACACAAATGGGAGGTCGGCGACCTGGTGATGATGGACAACCGTTCCATCACCCACGCCCGCAAGGATTTCCCCGCCGGTGAACCTCGCATGCTGCGCCGGACGATGGTGGAAGGCGTAGCAATCGGAGGCTAAACGCCCAGATATTGGTGCTGTATTTCTTCGTTAGCGCGCAATTCAACAGACGACCCCTCCCAGACGATCTGGCCGCGCTCGACGATATAGTGGCGGTCGCCGATGCGGGTCAGGGCGTCGACGTTTTTGTCGATTACGAGGATCGACTGGCCGCGTTCCTTCAGGCCTTCGAGGCACTTCCAGATTTCCTCACGGATCAGTGGGGCAAGCCCCTCGGTCGCCTCGTCGAGGATCAGCAGCTTCGGATTGGTCATCAGGGCGCGGCCGACGGCCAGCATCTGCTGTTCACCACCGGAAAGCTGGTTACCCATATTGTTAATCCGGTCCCCAAGATTTGGGAACATCTCGACGATATGCTCGACCTCCCAAGGATTATCCGTACCAGTCCGGTTTGCTGCCGTCGCGATCAGGTTTTCGCGCACCGTCAGGTTCGGGAAGACCTGACGGCCTTCCGGCACTAACCCGAGGCCGAGTTTCGCGATCTGATAATCCTTCAGGTTATGAACTTCCTTACCCTCGAACGTGATCGAGCCGCCATGGGTCGGCACCATACCCATCAACGAACGGATGGTGGTCGTCTTGCCCATGCCGTTTCGGCCGAGAAGCGCGACCATCTCTCCCTCCTGAACAGAAAACGACATGCCGAACAGCACCTGGCTGGTGCCGTAGGACGTCTCGATACCTTTTACCTCTAGCATAGCGCTTACTCGTCTTCGCCGAGATACGCGGCGCGGACCTCGGCATTGTTGCGGATTTCCTCGGGCGTCCCCGTCGCGATGCCACGTCCGTAGACCAGCACTGTGACCCGGTCGGCGAGGCTGAAAACGGTATCCATATCATGCTCGATCAGCAGCATGGAGTAATCGCTTTTCAGGTTGCTGAGAAACTGGCGCATGTTCTCGGATTCCTCAGTCCCCATGCCGGCCGTCGGCTCGTCGAGCAACAGCATCTTTGGGCTGGTAGCAAGCGCCATCGCGATTTCAAGCTGCCGCTGCTGGCCATGGGCCAGATTTCCGGCAAGGCTGAGCGCCTTATCGCCGAGCCCGACATCGTCGAGAATTTTTTGTGCCGGCCCGGTCAGTTCGATATCGGTCGATGCCCGTTTCCAGAACCTGAAGCTGTGCCCGTCATGGGCCTGAATGGACAGGGCGACATTTTCAAGAGCAGTGAAGTCACGAAACACACTGGTGATCTGGAATGACCGCGCCAGTCCCAGATGCGAACGCTCCGGCGCTGATTTACCGGCGATATCCTTACCGTCGAAGACGATGCTGCCGGAATCGGATTTAAGCATGCCAGCGATCTGGGCGACGAACGTCGTCTTGCCCGCCCCGTTGGGGCCGATCACCGCATGGATTTCGCCTGGCATCACGTCGAAGTCGAGTTTATCGGTCGCGACCACGCCGCCGAAGGACTTGCTTAGCTGCTTGACCTTGAGAAGAGGCTCACTCATCGGATATATCCTCCCTCCCTGGCAACAAGCCCCAGAGCCCTTGCTTCGCGAACAGCACGAGCAGGATCAGGATGGGGCCGAAATAGAACTGCCAGTACTCGGTAAAGTGGGCGAGGAAATCTTCCATCATGATATAGGCGAAGGCACCGAAAAGCGGGCCGAACAAGGTGCCCATGCCGCCGACCATCACCATGATCATCAATTCGCCCGAACGGAACCAGTGCATGTATTCCGGAGTCAGAAATTCGGTGAGGTTACCGAGCAGGAAGCCCGCCAAACCGCATACCACACCGGCGATCACGAACGCCGTCAGCCGGTATTTCATGGTCGGGAACCCGATCGCCTGCATGCGGTCGTCATTCGAATGAGACCCGCGGACTACCATGCCGAAGCGCGAATTGATAATTTTCCAAAGCACGATAGTCGTCACCGTCAGGGTGCCGAGGATCAGGTAGTACATGTTCCACGCCTCGTTCAGATCGAAGAAGGAGAAGAACTCGCTGCGTGAATCAATGGGCAGGCCGTCATCACCACCATACGCTTCGAGGCTGATGCCTAGAAAATAGAACATCTGTGCCAGCGCAAAAGTAATCATGATGAAATAGATGCCACTGGTGCGCAGCGAGATCAGCCCCATGATAAACGCAATTATGGCCGTACCCGAGATACAGACCAGAAGTTGGAGCCACCCGTTGGTGAACTCGTAATAGGCCAGGATACCCACGGCATAGGTGCCGAGCCCAAGATACAGTGCATGACCGAAACTGATCATGGCGCCGTAGCCGAGGATAAAGTCCAAACTCATCGCGGCGATCGAGAAGATCATCACGCGCGCCATCAGATCGATATAGAACGGCTCGTCGATCATTTCGGATTCCGCGACCATAGGCAGGG
>PBPM01000034.1 GCA_002724635.1 Rhodospirillaceae bacterium | reverse complement strand
CAGGAACGTGTCGGCTTCCATCGTCGGGATATAGCGGTCGGCACGAACCTGCCAGCAGGTTATCTGCATGAAAAACCCTAACCCATTGGTAAGGCGCTTAATTCTTGGTTGCGGGGGCAGGATTTGAACCTGCGACCTTCAGGTTATGAGACTGACAGTTACAATACCTGTAACTACCAAGTAACACCCTTTAATGCGATCTAACCGGCCAAACGCCTTATGTTGCAGTGCCATCTGGTACCTTTAAGCACCATCGAACAGGGTCTAATGCTAAGTAGTTTTTGACTCAATCTTTGACTTGCTCGTCAGGTTACAGGAAACCCAAAGGTAACCGCCAAGCCTCTAATGTGTGCGTCGTAGTCACGGATAGAAGGTTTTGCGGCGAGGCATTAATAACCCGCAAAGTTCACTGTAGCGCCCCAACTTGCCGCTGCATCATCGGGCTGATTGAAAACTCGTGCTTCTCGGTCTTAAAAAACAAAAGCCTCTAATCAGCGATCGCACGAACTGCCCATACCAACGCGCGGCCCCACGAAACGGACCTCTCTGACGGGAAGGCCATAAATTCCATATTCAGATGAGGACATGTACTCCCATCGCTGATCCCGCGTGACAATTCTGACCTTGCGGTTTGCAGCGGCCGCCTGCTCCAAATGCTTACTCGGCCTGCGCTTCTGCTGGAGCTGATTCGACAACAGAATCTCGTCGGCTTCATCCGATATTTCGTTCCGGTCCGCGATCGCCTCATTCCGATTGCCTATTTTGTGGGCAGCGCGTGTGCGGGACGAGGTTCGAAACCCCTGTGTTTCCGCCGTTTGAGGCGCCTTGCAAGTTGGCCCGAACCTTGCATCGATTGCAGCATTCGTGGGCTGGGACGACGAACCGAGTGTTGGGGCGCGGTTAACGCCAAACGAGGATAATAACGCATCTGCAGGAAACGGAGACTGGATCGTTGGAACTTGTAAACAGGATCGCGCTGATCACGGGACCGGCGAAGGGAATGGGAAGAGCGATCACGCTTGCGCTAGCCCACGAGGGGGCTGATGTGGTCCTGGCGGGACGCGACACAGTGCCGATCGAGTCCGTCGCTGCGGAGGTCGAGGCGATGGGCCGCAAGGTGGTGGTCTGCGCCTGCGATGTCACGCGCCCGGAGGATGTAGAACGGACGACCTCTTCGGGTCTCGAGGCCTTCGGTCGGATCGACGTACTGGTGAACATCGCGGGGGGCACCGGGCCGATCGGCAAGTCCGGGCTCGAGACCACGCCGGAGGAGTTCGACCAGATCATGGAACTGAACATGAAGGGCTGTTTTCTAACGATGCGGTCGGTGCTGCCGAGGATGATCGAGAACAGCTACGGAAAGATCGTGAACGTCGGCGGGACATTCGGGCTTCGCGGTCGCGCCGGGCGTATGAGCTACAGCTCCTCTAAATGGGGCCTGCGCGGGATCACGAAGAGCTTCGCTCTCGAGGTCGGCCCCAACAACATCAACGTCAACTGTGTCTGTCCGGGAATGGTCGAGGGCCCACGGTTCGAGAAAGTGTGCGGTGACATGGCGAAACGGCTCCAGATCTCGCTCGACGAGGCGAAGCGAAAGCATGCCGAGGACTACGCGCTGCGGCGGGTCTCGACCGACGAGGATATCGCCAACGCGGTATTGTTCTTTGCCAGCGATCGCTCTCGGCAGATCACGGGGCAGGATCTGGCGGTCGATGGCGGGTGGGTTATCTAACGATGCGGATCGGCTTCGGCGAACAGAATGCCTGGGCTGTTGACGATGACAGGGTGAGCCTGGTCCGCCCCGTCGTGCCCCCCCGTCCCTACCTGATCGAGGCGGTGCCCCGGGACATCGTCATTGATCTCGAGCGCTCGGCGCTCGTTGTCGTGGATATGCAGAATGACTTTCTGCACGACGACGGCTGGTTTGCGGAAAAAGGAGTGACGCCGGGCCCGCTTCGCGAACCGATCCCGGTCATCAACAAGGCGGCCAAATATCTGCGAGGCCTCGGTATGCGGATTGTCTGGCTGAATTGGGGGAACCGACCCGATCGACTGAACATCCCGCCCGGCCTTGCCTTTGCGGGCAAGCGGGAACCTACCGAGCGGGGCTATGGTGAGCCGGGCGAGAACGCGCGCGGCAATTCCCTAGAGCGGGGCAGTTGGGGGGCCAGCATGTTCGCTGCGATGGAAGTGGCGCCCGACGACCTCACTGTCGACAAAATTCGATTCGGGGGGTTCACGGGTTCGGAACTCGACAGCGTACTCCGCAACATCGGGATTCATACGCTTATACTCGCCGGCATCAATACTGACCGTTGCGTGTTTGCCACCTTGATGGATGCGACCTTCCACGGTTACGACGCAATCCTTCTGGAGGACGGTGTCGCTACCCCGTCACCGGAAGCCTGCACCCAGGCCGTTCATTTTCTCGTCGACAAGCTCTTCGGATTCCGGATCAGGAGCGACGACCTTCTCGCGGGACACGTGCTTTCGAAATAACTATTGCCGCTCAAAGACTGAGCACATGGCTGCACGCTTTCTGCCTTTCTTCCTAAAAAGCCCTAACTACCGCTGATCGGTCGACTGGCACGCTTATTGCAAAATTTTGTGGATTACAGCGTCTCACAAGGAAAGGTATAGGACGATGAATCTTGCAAAACTTAAATCATTGCTTCGGGCTGCGGGCGGCGTGGCCGCCTTGGCAGGTGTGTTGACGGCCGCGACCGCAAGCGCGGACGAAAAGCTACCGGTAAAGTTTATCCTCAACTGGAAGTACCAGTCGGTGCAGAGCGGCTTCTTTGTCGCGGAAGACAAGGGATATTTCGCGGACGAGGGGATCGATATCACGATCGATCAGGGCAACGGCTCGAGCGCCGCGATTAAGAACGTGGCGAGCGGCTCTTACGATGCCGGGTTCGGTGATATCAACGCGCTGATCCGCATCGCGGCTGTAACTCCGGCCGACGCGCCTATCGGCGTTTACATGATCTACAACCAGCCGCCGTTCGTGATCGTCACCAAGAATGGTTCGGGAATCAATGGACCCGCCGACCTCATGGGCAAGACGCTTGGCGCGCCGGCCAGTGATGCCACCTACAAACTGTTTCCGGCTTTCGCGCAAAAAGCCGGGATCGATGCGGGGAAGGTCAACTGGTCGCATATGAAGGGGAACCTCCGCGAGCAGATGCTGATGCGCGGGGAGGTGGATGCCGTGTCAGGTTACAACACGACCATCTGGTTCAGTGCCAAGGGCATGGGTGTCGATCCGGCCAAGGATCTGAAGTTCATCAGCTTCGCGGATCACGGGATGGACATTTATAGCAACTCGGTTGTGGTCTCGCAGAAGCTCTACAAGGAACATCCCGACAAGGTTGCTGGTCTTGTTCGCGCTATCAACAAGGGCTTCATGGACGTGCTTGCAGATCCGGAACTGGCTATCAAGTCGCTGAAGAAGCGTGCTCCGCTCGCGAAAGACGATCTTGAGCGGGACCGTTTCAAGACGGTGTTCGACCTACTCGTGTTCTCCGACGAAATGAAGAAGCTGGGTCTCGGGGCCATCGATCCGACCCGAATGGAACGGTCGATCGGTATCGTATCCGAAGCCTACAAGCTTCCGGCCACGCCGGCTCTCAGCCAGGTTTTCGACACAAAGTTCCTGCCGCCGGCGGAAACCCGGCTGGTCAATTAGGACGTCTGACGATCATCTTGCATAGTCCTTTGAACGAGTCTTTTGTGCGCTTGGAGAGCGTCGCGGTCGAATACGGCCGTGGCGCTTCCTCCACGCGGGCAGTCGAAGAGGTTTCGCTCGACGTCAAGGAGGGCGAGTTCATAGCCCTGGTCGGACCCTCGGGTTGTGGAAAGTCGACGCTTCTCAAGCTTGTTTCGGGGTTGCTGACGGCCGCTTCGGGCAACACGCTCGTGGATGGCCTCCCCGTCACGGAACCGTTGAAGATCGTTGGCATGGCTTTCCAGAGTGCGACGCTTCTGCCCTGGTTGCGGACCATCGATAACATCCTGCTACCCCTGAAAATAGTCCAGCCGCACCGAAGCAACTTCCGTGCGGAGCGGCAAGCGAATATTGAGCGCGCCATGGCGTTGCTGAGGCAGGTGGGACTGGAGGGGTTCGAGGACCGTTATCCCTGGCAATTGTCGGGAGGCATGCAGCAACGTGCATCGCTGTGCCGCGCGTTGATTCACAACCCGCGTTTGCTGTTGCTCGACGAACCGTTCGGGGCGCTAGACGCGTTCACGCGCGAGGAACTCTGGCAGGTTTTGCAGGATCTCTGGCTGACGCGAAAACCGACGGTTCTGCTCGTCACCCACGACCTTCGTGAGGCAATGTTTCTGGCCGATCGCGTGATTGTTATGAGCGCTCGGCCTGGCAGGATCCTTCACCAGCAGACCGTTGCGTTCCCACGCCCGCGTAAACTGGCCGATCTCTACAGCCCCGAATCGGGCAACCTGATGGAAGAGCTGCGTTCCAAGATCGAGCATCGCGCGCTCTACGAGGAAGTAGCCTCATGACCGCCGAGAAACTCAGGCCGCTCTCGCCCTATATTTTTGCGATCGCGTTCTTCCTAATCTGGGAGCTCGGCACATGGGCTTTCAATGTGTCGGTTTATGTCCTCCCGCGGCCTAGCCAGTTCTTCTCGACCCTTTTTGAGCTGTGGGACGGCATCCGCTTCCACGCATTCCAGACGATGATGACGACCCTGGGCGGGTTCGTGGTCGGCGTGAGTGCAGGCGCCGTTCTCGGCGCGGCCGCTGGTGCGTCAAGGACCGTCTACACGACGGTCTATCCGGCTTTGGTTGGCTTCTACAGCATTCCGAAAGTTGCTTTAGTTCCGATATTCGTGATCTGGTTCGGATCGGGTACGGTGCCTGCTCTTCTGACCTCGACGATAATCTGCATCTTTCCCGTGCTGGTCAATGTGGCGACCGGTGTCGCCACGACAGAGCGCGATATGGAGGACGTCCTTCGGGCGCTCGGTGCCAAGCGGCTCGACATCCTCCGCCACGTCGCCTTGCCGCGATCACTGCCCTATTTCTTCGCCTCCCTGAAGGTCGCCATCACCCTGTCCTTCGTCGGCACCGTGATCTCGGAAACGGTCGCGGCGAACCGGGGGATCGGGACAATGATGGTGCGAGCAAGCGCCGATTTCGACGTGCCCCTTGTCTTTGCCGGCCTGGTACTGCTAGCCGCAATGGGGATTGCGATGTACGCGGTGTTTGCACTGGTCGAGAGGCGCATGGTTGGCTGGGCCAAGAGGGATATCGATTTCGTTCATTAGCTGACAGCCTGCGAGCCGGTTGGTTGTGCTTTGGCTTTCGGCCCGATTGCCTTTGCCAAACGGACAGACAACCGGTCGGATCTGGCTGTTGAAAGGGTGTGCAAGTTGACCAACGCCGAAGAACCGGCAAATGGAGAAGAAGAAAAATGTCATCCGATCAAGCTGACTTGGTAATCGACAACGGAATCGTCGTCACGGAAGATCTGACTTTTAGCGCCAGCATTGCCATCCGCGAGGGCCGGTTCGTCGCCGTTGGTGCGGCCCCCGATATGCCGGCGGCGGCGGAGCGGATTGATGCTAGTGGGCTCCATATCCTACCGGGTGTGATCGACGTCCACGTGCATTTCCGCGAGCCCGGGATGGAGGAGAAGGAAGACTGGGAAACCGGCTCGACCGCGGCTGTCATGGGAGGCGTCACAACGGTTTCGAGATGCCCAATACCGACCCACCGGTGGACACGCTTGAGCACTACAGGCTCAAGCTTTCGCTCGCCCAGGCGAAGTCGCATGTCGATTTCGGCATTTACGGCGTTCTCGGCGAACACAACCTCGACCAGCTCGAGCCCATGGCCGAGGCTGGCGCCATCGGATTCAAGTTGTTTCTCGGCAACACGACCGGCAACCTCCCATGCCCCTCGGACGGTGCGGTACTTGAGGGTTTCGAGATCCTCTCACGGCTCGGCAAGCGCTGCTCGATCCATGCCGAGAATTCGCCGGTACTCTTCTGGCGGGAGGACCGTTTGAAGCAGGCCGGGTTGATTGACGGCAACTATCATATGCTGGCGCGGACGGATGTTTGCGCGCTCGAAGCCCTGTCGAAGAGCTGCATATTCGCGGAGTGGACAGGTGCACGAATACATATCGTGCACGAGAGCACCTCTTTGAGCCTGCCCTACATCGAGTTCTTCAAGTCACGCGGTATCGACGTGACGGTCGAGACCCTCCCGCAATACCTGTACCTGTCGGTCGATGACATGGAGCGTCCGGGGGGCGAGAAACTGCGCATGAACCCGCCGATCCGCGAACCCTATCATCAGGAACCTCTCTGGACGGCTCTGGGTGACGGGACGATCGACATGGTGTCCACCGATCATGCGCCACATACACCGGCCGAGAAGCAGGGGAACCGTATCTGGGATATCGCTTGCGGTTTCCCGGGTATCGAGACCTCGCTCACGCTGATGCTGACGGCGGTCAACGAGGGTCGGATGTCGCTGAACCATTACGTAAAAATCAGTTCTGCGAACCCCGCTCGCGCCTGGGGTCTCTATGGTCGCAAGGGCGTTATTGCGCCGGGCGCGGACGCCGACCTGGTTCTGGTTGACATGGATCGGACTGAAGTCCTGTCGGCAGATCGGCTTCACTCGCGCACGAAGGTCTCGGCCTTCGAGGGCATAGAAGCCCGGGGCTGGCCGGTGGCGACGCTTATTCGCGGGCGCCCCGTCATGCGTGACGGCGAACTCCTGTCGGAGCCCGGCTGGGGGCAGCCGGTCACACAGGAGATGCCACCTCCAACACCCCGCAACGTCGACAAACACCTTGCGACCCTGTGTGGTGGCTCGCCAGCGCCCTCGGGCGCATAGTGGAAAACCGGCTGCCAGGTGACACGGCTCCGTCCCCACATTTGGCCCCGGCCTCTGCTCGGTTGGGGACCAGCACGAACTGACATGAGGCAACAGCCATGAACACGGAATCGCCAAAAGCTGCCATCGACGCTTTCGTCGCCAGGCATTTTGATGCCGAGGTTGCATTCCTGCAGGACCTTGTGCAACAGCCGTCGGACAACCCGCCCGGCGACTGCGCGGCCCATGCCGAGGTCGCCGCCGGCTTGCTCGAGGGGCTCGGCTTCGATGTCGAACGGCTCCCGGTCCCGACTGAATATGCCCGCCGGCACGGGATGGTAAGCGCCACGAACCTGATCGTGCGCGAATCCTTCGGGCCGGGTCCCGTGGTTGCCTTAAATGCGCACGGCGACGTGGTGCCGCCCGGCGATGGGTGGACACACGATCCCTATGGCGCGGAAGTCGTGGAGGGCTGGATGTTCGGGCGTGGAGCCGCGGTGTCGAAGTCGGATTTTGCGAGTTACGCGTTCGCGTTGCTGGCGTTGAAGGCCTCCGGTGCAGAGATAGCGGGCACGGTCGAGCTGCACTTCACGTATGACGAGGAAACCGGCGGGATGACGGGGCCGGGCTGGCTCCTGGGCGAGGGGCACACCCGGCCCGACTGGGTGATATCGGCAGCGTTGTCCTACAACGTGGTGGTCTCCCACAACGGATGCCTGCATCTCGAAATCGTGGTGACGGGTAAGTCCGCGCATGCGGCGCGGCCGGACACCGGATACGACGCGCTGGAAGCCTCGGTGGACGTGCTGCAGGCGCTGTACCGGCATCGAACAGAGCTCTCGCGGCGCGAGTCGGGGACGCCGGGCATCGGTGCCCCGACGCTGGTTGTCGGCCTGATCGAAGGAGGAAT
>PBPM01000033.1 GCA_002724635.1 Rhodospirillaceae bacterium | reverse complement strand
GATATTGCCGGTCGACGGTCCCATGCCCATGAAAGAGACGTAGGCACCCAAGTTGGCATCTGTCTTCACCCGCATCGCCAGGAAATTGCCGTCTTCGTCCAAGGCCAGCTCGGCTTCCGTCAGGTTATCCCGCGCATGGTCGTCGGCGACAATCCCTTCGCTCCGTTCCGCCACCCATTTGACCGGCCGGCCGACGCGCTTGGCGGCCCAGCCGACGAGCGGAATTTCCGGATAGATCGAGCCCTTCATGCCGAAGGAGCCGCCCATGTCACCGGTGATCAGGCTCAGCTGGTGTTCCCCAATGTTGAGCGTGTTCTTGGTGAGGCTGGTGCGGAAGGCCCAGGGCCTCTGGTGTCCGGCGTGGATGGTGAACCGGTCGTTACCCGGATCATAGAGCCCGATGGCGCCTCGGGGCTCCATGGAATTTGCCGTGATGCGGTTTACGTTAAAGGTCTGTTTGATCACATGGGCCGCGCCGACGATGGCCTGCTCCGTCCCCTCTTTGTCACCCACTTCGAAGAAAAAGCTTTCATTGTCACCGATCTCGGCCCAAATCAGCGGCTGGCCGTCATCGGTGACCATCGTTAGAGGTAGGGGGGCATAATCGACGACCACGGCCTCCGCCCCGTCCTTGGCCGCATCCACGGTCTCGCCAACGATCAGCGCCACCGCCTGGCCCACGTGCCGGGCCCGGTCTTTGGTGAGGGCGGGGCGCGGCGGCCGGAACATGGTGGATCCGTCCCGGCGTTTCCGGGGCGAGGCGCCGATGATGCCGCCGAGCCCGTCCGCTTCGTAATCCTCTCCGCTCAGAACCGCGATGACACCAGGTATTTTAAGAGCCGCGGAGACGTCGATGCTCTTGATATCCGCGTGGGCGTAAGGTGAGCGCAGCACCACCATGTGGGTCTGGTGGGGGTAACTGAAATCATCCGTGTATTTACCGGCGCCTTTGAGGAGGCGCGGGTCTTCGGTGCGGGGAACGGGCTGGCCGGTTTCGAAATTCATGTGCTGTGCCTTTTGAGTCTTGATGGTCTTTGAGGGGAGGATATGCCCTCAGGTCAGGCGCGAAAACCTATTTTTCCTTTGTCGCCAGAACCGGGAAAATAGCGATCAGGCTCAGAACACCGCACACCGCGAGGGCATAGCTGAGCGGCCGGTCCGTGCCGTCCGCAATCAGGCCGAGGACAAGGGAGGCTGCCGCGCCTGCGCCGTAATGCACCAGCCCGATGAGCGAGGACGCGCGCCCGGCGATATGGGGAAACGGTGACATGGCCCCCGCCGTGGCGGCCGGAATGAGCAGTGCAAAGCCTACCATGTAGCCGAGGGAGGGCAGTACAATCCCGGTGGGTGAACTTAGTCCGGACAGTACCACCAGGAGTGCCGCCACACCGGAGATCAGGCAGACCAGGCTCCCCCAGACGATCAGCCGGGTGTCGCCCAGGGTTTCCGCCCAACGTCCGGCAATCCAGGAGGCGACGAGGTTTCCGGCCATCACGGCGGCGAATAGGAGGCCGAAGGTGTCCGGACTCACGCCCATAAACTCGATGAGGATGGAGGAGAGTGCCGTCAGAATGGCAAACAATCCGGCGAAAGGGCCAAGCCCCACGAATGCATAGGTCAAATACTGCTTAGAACGCAGGAGTTCCGCGTAGGCCTTCATCATGGTCCCGATGTTGAGGGCTGATGCGTCCGGCTCTCCAGTCTCTTCCAGCCAGAACCAGAGGATGAGCATCACCAGCAGGCCGGTGCAGCCGATGATGTACATGTTGATCTGCCAGCCGAGGGTAACGGTGATGAACCCGCCGACGATGGGGGCGGCGACGGGCATGGTGCTGCCGGTGACGAACGTATAGGCGAGCATCTTCGTCGACTGAGCGCCGTCATAGAGGTCCCGGACAATGGCCCGGATGATGATCATGCCGCTGGCGGCCGTGAGGCCCTGCAGAAACCGGAGCGCATTCATCCATTCCATGCTCGGCGGATTGGCGGAGGCAAGGCCCGCTGCGGTAAACACCGCCATGGTCCACACAATGACGAACCGCCGCCCGAACCGGTCCGCCAGCGGGCCGTAAATCACCTGCCCCAGCGCCGCTCCCAGGTTGAGGGATGCGAGCGTTAGCTGCACCTCCCCCGTCTCCACCCCATAGCTGGCCGCAATGGCCGGCATGGACGGCAGGAAAATATCGATCACCAGCGGCATCAAGATCGCCAAGCCGCTCAGCAGGAAGAGAACACGCCAGAATGTCATGCTGGGACACCTTGGCTAAGCGTCCCCCGGGGACACTTAGCCAAGGTGTCCCAAACTGTCATTGTGTCATTACTCTGCGGCCAGAGGTGCGGACGCGGCGGCAGGGGTCAAGGCCTCATCCAAAGCCTTCCCATCCGGATCGATGAGGGCGGCCTCCCGGGCCTGGCGGATACGGCTGGGGCCATCAGGGGAGGGCTCGGAGACCAGCGGTGTCACCAGGTCCACGACTATGCGTTGATAGTTCGACGTGCCCCGCTGGTGGGTGCTGCCGTAGCCCTTGATGAGGCGCGCCAGTTCGGTGACTTCCAGGGCGAGCTCCGTGCTGACGGAGGTCGCCTGTGTCACGAGCGCGAGCCAGCTGTCGATGGCCGCTTGCTCGACGGCCCAGCGGTAGCTCTTCGGCCGCCACCATTTGAGGCTGGAGAGGAACTTCACCCGGACAAAGCCCCAGACCGTGGTCGTTTTCACCTCCATGCCCCAGTGCAGGCTTTTGAGCTTCCCGGACGTCGCGCCCCAGCTCAACAGACGCCGCGCGAGAGAGGGCGGGAGAAGGTCGCTGACCTCTTGGAGACCAGGCTTGAAAAACTCCGTCACATGGTAGGGATCGGCCGGGTCTGCGCGCAGTTCCCCCTGGATACGTTCAAACCGAGCGGATCGGACTTTGGCCTGGGCAACCCGGATGATGTCTTCGTAGGACATGCGAATGGCCAAATGCCGGGCGACTTCACGGAGGAGGTCCGGGTCTTTGTCCTTAAACGGTTCCAATCGCTCCAAGTAATAGCGCGCATAGCCGGCATCCTGATAGTCAGACAGCCGCCGCACGCCGTGTTGCAGGATATCCTGAACTGCCTCCGGGAAATCGATCTCCACCTTGTTTTCCACTTCCCACATGGCCTTTTTGGTGAGCTCCCGTTTTGCAGGGTCGCCCGCCAGTTCCGAACCGCCAGCCTTTGCCATCTCAAGCCCGGCGTTAAATCCGGCCAGGTTGGCCTTCACCGCCTTGCCTTCTTCTTCGATGGCTGAGGTGAAGGCCTCCGGCTCGAACGGCAGCGCGCCGGAGCCCGCGAGCGCGCCCAGCATGACAGCGTTGATGATGGTGCCTTCCCGTTGTGCGATCTCCGCCGCGTCAAACATGACGGCGTTCTTGGCGTTCTTCTTGAGCGCCGCGTAGAGCATTTTGTCATCCAACCGGCCGTCGCCCATGCCCATTTTCTCGAGCGTGAGATAGACACGGTGGGTCGACCCAATAAGCGTCGTCCGGTCCGGCGTGATGTAGCCGTTGGTGAGCGCGCGAGAGCCTTCCACCAGTTCCGTGGAGATCATCACATCCACCTCGCCCGTGGCTGGGCTGAGGGAGAATACCGGCCAGGTGCCCTCAACCTGTTCCGGCCACATTTCGATATAGTAGGTCGTCGCACCGGTGCGCTGGGCGACGCCGGGGATGGACGTCGCCTGCACCGGGAAGCCTTTGGAAATGGCCGCATTCACGATCCAGTTCATGAGCACTCCGCCGCCCTCGCCGCCCATGGCGGCGATCAGGACGGTCAGGGGCCGGGTCACGTCACTCATGCCGCGTCCCTCCCGTTGCTCATGAGGCCGATGACGCCCTGTCGGACTTTGTAGAGCGCCTTTTCAAAGACACCGGCGTTCTGCACACGCTCTGCCTTATAGAAGGACGGGCAGAGGATGGCCGCGTGAGAGACCTCTCCACAAAGCCCGCAGCCCACACAGCCATTGTTCACGTGGGCGACCGGATCCGTCCGAAGCGGGTCCGGATTGGGTTTGATGGTGAGGGACGGACAGCCCGACAGCCGGATGCAGGAGTGATCCCCAGTGCACACCTCGTCGTCCACGCCAAAACGCGGCGTCTCGACCCGGATGCCCCGCTCCAGCTTGCGGGCATTGTCCGCCTTCAGGCGGCGCTGGCGGGCGAGCATGCATTCCCCGTCGGCGATGATGACCTTTAGGCCATCGAACTCCGTGGTCATGGCCTCGCGCAACGTATCCACCATGACATCGACGCTGTAGGTTCGGATGGTCTTCAGCCACTCAACGCCCAACGACCTGAGCGTGCGCTCGATCTCGCCGGTGATGGCCTGGTTGTTGTTGCGGTTCCGGCTGGACGGAATGTTTTGCTGGCCGGTCGCCGACGAATAGCCGTTCTGCATGATGATGAGGATGGCGTCGCCTTCATTGAACAGTGCCGACAACACGCCTGACTGCAGCCCGTTATGCCAGAACCCGCCGTCCCCCATGATGCTGATGGTTCGCTTCTTCTGGATTTGGCGCACACCGGCCGCGCTCGCGAGGCTCATGCCGTAGCCGAGGATTGAGTTACCGATGCTGAACGGCGCATAGGTCCCGAAGGCATGGCAGCCTATGTCGGCGGCAATGTGGATGTCGCCTACTTCTTCTTTCAAGAGCTTAATGGCGGAGAACACGGGCCGTTCCGGACAGCCTGTGCAGAATCCGGGCGGGCGCGGCGGCACATTTTGGTCGAGGGCCGACTGGGCGTTGGCTTTCACATTCTCGAGCCGCGCGGCCTCGTCCCTGAGCGCCTCGCCTTCCACGCCGTCAGGCGTATATTGGCCGAGAAAATCCACCAGCCCCTGGGTGATGACGTCGGCGTTGTATTCTCCCGCCGCCGGCAGCACGTCCTTGCCGTGGAGTTTAGTCTGCAGTTCGGATTTACGCAGCATCTGGCCGATCTGTTGTTCCAGGAATTCCGGGTTCCCTTCTTCCATGACCACGACAGCTTCTTTGCCGGCGCAGAAGCTTGTGATCTGCTCCGGAACCAACGGGTGGGTCACATTTAGCACAAGAATGGGAATGCGTGAGTTGCCGAAATTGTCGGCAAGGCCCAGGGCGGTTAACCGCCGGATCAGGGTGTTGTAGAGCCCGCCCTGTACGATGATGCCGTGGCTCGCTATATCGCCGTCGAACAGCTCGTTCATGTTGTTTTCGACTATATATTTTTGCGCTGCCGGGATGCGTTCTTCCACCTTGTGCTTTTCCTGCACGAAGGTCACTGGCGGGTGGGCCAGGCGGTCATAGAGGAAGCCTGCCGGGTCATCCGCTTTGTTGATCGCACTGACGGGCGACGGTTTGTTGTCTTTTGCCTTGAACGATCCTTGCACGTGGCAGGCCCGGATGCGGAGTTCCACCATCACCGGCGAGTTCGACGCCTCGGACAGCTCAAAGCTTTTTTCCACCATATCGACAATGGTCTCCAGGTTCGGCCGGGGGTCCACCAGCATGATGGTTGATTTGAGGGCGTAGGCGAGGGTGCGTTCCTGGATGATGCTGGCGCCTTCGCCGTAGTCTTCGCCGGAGATGATCACCGCGCCACCGATGACACCGGGAGACGCCAGGTTGGAGAGCGCGTCAGACGCTACATTGGTGCCGACCACCGATTTCCAGGTCACCGCGCCCCGAACCGGGTAGTTAATGGAGGCGCCCAGCATAGCAGCGGCGGAGGATTCGCTCGAATTGGCTTCCACATTAATCCCAAGCTCGCCCATCAGGTCTTTTGCCTGGACCAAAACGTCCAACAAGTGCGAGACAGGGGCTCCTTGATAGCCTCCCACATAGGCGACGCCTGACTGCAGAAGTGCCTTAGTGACGGCGAGAATGCCTTCCCCGTTGAAGGTTTCGCCTTCCCCGAGTTTCAGGAGTTCAATTTCTTTTGCGAAGGACCGTTCCATGGACCATCCCCACGTGGTTTCAATCTTGTCCTCAGTATAGAAACGGGTTAGGGACAAGTCTAACCTAGTGATACTGGGCAATATGTCCCGGACGGGCTACAAATCCCCATGGATGATCCAGCCGGGTTTATGAAATCTCTCTTCGACGCCGCCATCGCCGCGGCCCAACCGGCCGTCTGCGTGCCGCCCCACTTGCCTCCACTGCCACGGGGCAGGACCATCGTCATCGGCGCCGGTAAAGCCTCCGCCGCTATGGCTGCCGCCGTCGAGGCCCATTGGCCGGGCGACCTCGAAGGCCTGGTGGTGACGCGCTACGGATTTTCGCAACCCTGCGAGAAGATCGAAATTGTCGAGGCGGCCCACCCGATCCCCGACGAAGCCGGGTTGGACGCGGCCAAACGGATGCATGACCTGGTGCAAGGGCTCACCAGTGAAGACCTTGTGCTGTGTCTCATATCCGGAGGCGGGTCCGCGCTCCTGACACTGCCTGCCGAGGGCATCCCATTTGAAGACAAGCAGGCGGTCACCGATATGCTGCTCCGGTGCAGCGCCCCGATCTCCGAGATCAACACGGTCCGGAAACACCTCTCCGCCGTCAAAGGGGGGCGGTTGGGGGCGGCCTGCTCGCCGGCCCGGCTCCACACTCTAATCATCTCCGACGTGCCGGGAGATGAGCCGGCCATGGTGGCCTCCGGCCCCACCATCCCGGATGGGACGCGCCCGTCAGACGCTCTCAAGGTGCTGGAAAAATTTGAACTGACCATTCCGCGCTCTGTGCGGACGCACTTGGAAGGCTCTCCCCCAGAGCCTGTGCAAGTCAAAAACGCCTCTCACTACGTTATCGCCTCTGCCGGCCAATCCTTGGAGGTTGCCGCCGTCGAGGCCGCCCGGCAAGACATCGGCGTGACCATCTTCGGCGATGCCGTCGAAGGCGAGTCCCGGGATGTTGGCCGGGACATGGCGCGCCGGGTCCTCGCCGGAGACGAGCGGCCGCACCTCTATCTCTCAGGCGGAGAAACGACAGTGACCATGACAGGCTCGGGCATCGGTGGTCCCAATACGGAGTTCCTCCTAGGTCTTGCCTTGGAATTGGACGGTGCGCCCGGCATCTATGCTCTGGCTTGCGATACGGACGGGATCGACGGCTCGGGCGACAACGCGGGCGCGATTGTCACGCCGGAGACGCTCGCGCGTGCGAAGGCCGCCCTTTTGGACGCTGCTAAACGGCTTACTAACAACGATGCCTACAGTTTCTTCAAAGACCTGGATGATCTCGTCATCTCCGGGCCCACCTACACTAACGTCAACGACTTCCGGGCTATCCTGGTGCTGTAGCCAACTTCGGCTTTGACCCTCCCGCGCCAGCATGCACACTACCCTCAGAACTAACGAAGGACGCTCATGAAAATCACTATGCTGGGCACAGGTGCGGCGTTGCTGGATCCGGATCGGGCGCAGTCCGGGATCTTGGTCACGCTGTCGAACGGTACCCATTACTTGTTCGATTGCGGGGCCGGCACGTCCCACAACATGATCCGGGCGCACGCGAATCCCGTTGACGTCAAACTCGTTTTTTTGACCCACCTCCACCACGACCATATTTGCGACTTTCCGCTCTTTGCGATCTCCGGCTGGATGTACAATCGCCAGACCGCACCCATCGTGCTTGGCCCGAGAGGAACGCAGCATTTTTGCGATCATTTGTTCGAGGGCGGGGCATTTGAGTCCGATTTCCAGGCCCGGAGCGCTTATGGCGCCCGGAAGGAAAACCTTCAGGCCGTGCGTCCCGATGTGCGGGAAGTCAGCCCCGGCCTCGCCTACGCGGACGACGACGTGCGCATCGACTGCGACTGGGTGGAACATATCCCGCGCGAAATCAGCGAATGCTTCGGGGTTCGGATGGAGGCGGAAGGCAAGACAATCGCCTTTTCCGGAGACACGGCCCCCTGCGACGCCATGGTAAAACTCGCGCAGGACGTGGATGTCCTATTTCACGAATGCACCTTCCCCGAGGCCTTCATCGAATTCCGGGCCAAAGGGAACGTCGGCACCTACTCTCATACCTCGCCCACGGACCTCGGAAAAATCGCCAAGGAGGCAGGCGTCAAGAAACTGGTCGCCACCCATTTCGGACACTTTGATTCTACCCATCCCACATTGCAGGAAATTGCCAAAGCCCATATGCCGGTGGACCTCATGGGCCCCCACCAGATGGACGACGTCATACGCGACATCCGGAAGAACTACGATGGTGAGTTGCTCTTGGCCCACGACCTGATGCGGATTGATTTGTAGTGCTCAGTTCTCCCCTTCCTCCCCACGGCGGTGACTTGAGCGCTGCGGACGCCCGGTTCGGGGCACCGGCGGCTGGCTGGCTGGATTTGTCGACGGGGATTAATCCGTTTGGCTATCCTAACTTGGCACAAGACCCGGAGGCTTTCCGGCGCTTGCCGACCGCGGCGGAGGGGAAGGCTTTCGAGGACGCCGCCCGGGCGTATTACGGCGTGCCGGATGAGGCAGGTCTGGTAGCCGTACCCGGCACTCAGGCCGCACTCCAGGTGACTCCCTCTCTTCGGCCGGCCTCAGTCGTCGCTATCCTCAGCCCCACCTACAGCGAACACGGTAAAACCTGGCGGGCGGTGGGGCATGAGGTCACGGACACGGCCTCGTTTGACGCACTGGAGGGTGCTGACGTGGCTGTGCTGGTGAACCCCAATAATCCTGACGGAGCGCGGTCTGAGCCTGCGCAGATCGTGGCATTGGCGGAAGAGGTAACCTCTCGCGGCGGCTGGGTCATTGTCGATGAAGCGTTTGCGGATACCGAAGACGGCCTGAGTGTGGTGCCTGATGCCGGGCGGGACGGCATCATCATCCTGCGCTCCATGGGGAAATTCTTCGGCCTTGCCGGCCTGCGCCTCGGCTGTGTCATTGGCACACCCGATTTTACGGATCAATTGAGAGAGCGTCTTGGCCCCTGGGCCATCGGTGGCGGGGCGCTGGAAATTGGCGCACGGGCGCTCTCGGATGCAGATTGGATCGAAGGCATGCGCTCCAGATTGTCACAGGCAAGCAAGGAATTGGGCTCAATCCTGTTAGACGCCGGCCTTACCGTTATCGGCGGTACGGACCTTTTCAAGCTTGCGGAGACGGATCGAGCGTCCGAGCTCTACGAAACCCTCGGCCGCCAAGGCATCCTCGTCCGCGCCTTCCCGGACGATCCTACCTGGCTGCGCTTCGGCCTGCCGGGAGAGGCGGAGAATGTGGAGAAGTTGATGACTGCATTTGGTACACCTCGGTAAAGTGTCTCAGTGGGCCACTTTACCGAGGTGTCTCAGCATCAATGATGTGCATGAAGGAGCCGCAGACGGTTCCTGAGGCCGCGCCCACCAAAGACGTGTTCACACCCAGAGCATCCTTTGCTTCAAACAAGGGCTCACCCGAAGTCTGCATGATCGACGCATAGTGAAACTCATG
>PBPM01000032.1 GCA_002724635.1 Rhodospirillaceae bacterium | reverse complement strand
TCTCTACAAGGATATCAAGATCAGCCGTCATGCGCCGAATCACACAGAGCTGCTGGTAATCCTTTTCGCCAAAATACGCCCGGTCCGGCAAAGCCTGAATGAGCAGCTTGGAGACCACGGTGGCAATCCCAGTAAAGAAACCCGGCCGAAATTCACCTTCCAAAACATCGCCGATTCCGGGCACGGAGACCGAGGTGACCGCGCCGTCCGGATACATCTCTCCCACCTCCGGCGCAAAAAGGAGGTCCGCATTTCTCTCCTGAAGGGCGGCGGCATCGGCCTCTTCGTCCCGGGGATACACCTCGAAATCCTCGTTTGGACCAAATTGTTTCGGGTTCACAAACAACGTCACACAGGTACAGTCGTTCTCAGACACAGACTTCTCCACTAGGGAAAAGTGGCCCTCGTGGAGGGCGCCCATGGTGGGCACAAGTCCGATCGACAGTCCTTCTTTCCGCCAGGCGCCAATGGCCTTTCTAAGATCGGCAACGGTCCGGACGGTGGCGAGGGAGTCGGTCATAAAATGATCAAACAGTATCAAACTGGTCGAGCGGGCCAGAAATTATTTTTTACCGTAGCAATGTTCCGGGGCCGGGAAGGAACGGTCTTTCACTTGCGCAGCATAATCGGCCGCGGCGTTACCGATCTGGTCTCCCACTTCGGCAAATCGTTTCACGAATTTGGGCGTGAAGTCGGCAAACATGCCAATGGCGTCTTCCGTGACGAGCACCTGTCCATCGCAGGCCGGAGAACCGCCAATTCCGATGGTGACCGTCGGAATGGCCTCAGTAATGTCACGCGCGAGTTTTTCGATAACCGCCTCGATGACAATGGCAAAAGCCCCGGCATCCGAAATGGCTTTGGCATCCGCCATGATTTTCTTGGCGCCTACTTCGTCGTGACCCTGGGACCGGTATCCGCCCGACATGTTCACAGATTGGGGTTTGAGACCGACATGACCCATCACCGGGATCCCCCGGTCCACCAGGAAGCGGACCGTCTCGGCCATTTCCTCGCCACCCTCAATCTTAATTCCGGCACAGCCGGTTTCGGTGATCACCCGGGCTGCGTTCCGGAAAGCTTGCTCCGGTGATTCCTGGTACGTGCCGAAGGGCATGTCCACTATTACACAGGCATGGTCCGTTCCCCGGACGACGGACGCACCGTGGGCGATAGCCATCTCCAAGGTGACGCCATGGGTTGTCTCCATCCCGTAGATCACCACGCCCATGGAATCGCCCACCAGCAGAAAGTCCACGTGGGGATCGAGAATGCGCGCCATGGGATAGGTGTAGGCGGTCAGACTCACCACCGGCTCACCGCCTTTGCGGGCGGCTATATCCGGAATCGTTACGCGCCCATTTGCCTTTTTTGCCGTGCTCACAGGTGATTTCCTCTAATTTTCCCTTGATAGGGTTAAGGTTCGGCTGCCAATTTCGGCGCCAAGGGGCGCTGGCATATCATATTGGGCGTTTTTCCGCCAGTCATGGGATGGAATAAGCCTTCAACAGTGATATGCGCACGTTTCATGGCTATTTCCGATAGGGCTACTGTCGCCTCAAAATATGATGGGAAGAAGTGTTGGCGGGACGGGCGCCACTCGGGCATTATTCCGAATAACAATAAAAGAGAACAATCCGGTCTTGAGGAACCAATGCAAAGAATTTTGAAATCTTGGGAAGCTTCCTTGGCCCTCTGCGGCGGCCTCGCCTTGCTCGCCGGCTGCCAGTACCATCTGTCGGAAGGAGCCGGCCCCGCAACGTCGGCGTCTGGGGCGAAACCCACGGTCCAGGCACCGGCGCCGGCAGCCACGCCACAGACAATCCAAGAGGCACAGGCACAGCCTGAAGCGGCCATATCCACCACCGCCGACCGGCCGTCCAAAGCGGTGGTCCGCGCGAACAAACATATGGTAGTGGCGGCCAATCATCATGCCTCTGCCGCGGGACTTGAAATATTAAAAGCCGGCGGCAGCGCCGTGGATGCCGCCATCGCCACCCAAATGGTCCTGAATGTGGTGGAGCCGCAATCTTCGGGCATCGGTGGCGGCGCCTTCATGATGCATTTTACCGCCTCCTCCGGCGCCATCGACGCCTATGACGGACGGGAAACAGCCCCGGCCGCCGCCACGCCCGATATGTTTCTGAAACCGGACGGCAACCGAATGGGCTTCCATGACGCGGTGCCAGGCGGACTATCAGTGGGTGTGCCGGGCGTGCTCCGGATGCTTGAGATGGCCCACCAGAAACACGGCAAGCTCCCCTGGGAGAGATTGTTCTCGCGCGCCATCCAGATCGCCGAGGACGGGTTCGCCGTTTCGCCCCGTCTCCACCGGCTGGCGAACGGCGACCGGCACCTCAAAAAATTTAAATCATCCGCGAGTTACTTTCTTACAGAAGAAGGCCGGGCAAAAGCCGTCGGCCACAACCTTCGAAATCCGGACCTCGCGGCGGTGTTTAGGCGTATCGCGCAGAGCGGCGCAAACGCCTTTTATAAAGGAGAAATCGCTTGGGAAATTGTCCGGACGGCGAAATCCGCCCCGATTAACCCCGGCCGGATTTCGCTCAAAGATATGGAGTCCTATCAGGCAAAGCGGCGGGAGCCCGTCTGCGCGCCCTACCGGACCTGGTTTGTCTGCGGCATGCCACCGCCGACGTCCGGTGGGGTGACCACGCTCCAAATACTTAGCCTGTTGAAAGGCCATGACCTGGCAAAGATGGGGCCGGCCTCACCCCAAGCCGTCCATGTGATCTCGGAGGCCAGCAAGCTTGCCTTTGCCGACCGCAACCATTACGTCGCCGATCCAGATTTCGTGAAAGTTCCCACCGGCAAACTCCTCGATCTCGGATACCTGGCGGAGAGGGCCAGACTCATTGATGTAACCAAAGCCATGACCCGGGCGCTGCCAGGTAAAATTGCGCCGGAGAACGCCTTTAATTTCGCCCCGGACGGGTCGGAAAAAGGCCTCTCCACCTCCCATTTCTCCATCGTGGATAAAGAGGGCAACGTGGTCTCCATGACGACGACAATCGAGAATGCCTTTGGGTCCCGCCTCATGGTCCGGGGATTCCTGCTCAACAATGAATTGACGGATTTTTCCTTCTCACCGGTGCGGGACGGCAAAATGGTCGCCAACTCGGCCTGGCCCGGGAAACGGCCGCGATCATCCATGTCACCGACCATCGTCTTCAACAATCAAGGCAAGCCGGTGCTGGCCGTCGGATCTCCTGGCGGCTCCCGGATTATCGGCTATGTGGCGAAAACCATCATCTCCGTGCTGGACTGGAAGAGGAATGCGCAACAGGCCGTTGAGATGCCGCATTTCGTTAACAGGAATGGTCCCACAGATCTGGAGAAAGGCACCTCCGCCGAGGGTCTCCAGAGCGCGCTTGAGAATATGGGCCATAAAGTCCGGATCCGGGCCATGACCAGCGGACTGCATACCATACACATCACAGGAACCGGCCTTGAAGGTGGCGTCGATCCACGGCGCGAAGGCCTAGCGGCCGGGGAGTAACGGGTCTCGTCAGGATTAAGCGCTAGGGTGCCTTTTGGCCGGCGCCGTTCGAACCCCAATCATAGTGCTCAGTGGAAATACGGGTGACGTAGTTCAGTTTTGCCTTAATGGACGGAGACGCATAGGTGCGAATATGATCCAGGTATTCCCGGTCATTGTCGCCAAAATCCTCTGAGAACCATTTGTAGATGCTGGACGCGCCGACGTTCTTGCCGTCAAACAGAAAGCCGCTGGCGATGGTCAGCCAAATGGCGCGGTGGAGAGGGCGTAGTGCTGAACCAGCCAGCCGAGGTACGTGTCCCGGTTTTCTCTCAGCGATTCGAACGACAGCAAATGGTTAAGACCGAAGAAGAAGGTCAGCCCCAACCCAACGGTTAGGAGGGCGATCGGAACCGGTCGCCCGAAGGAAAACGAAGCGTCACCCAGTTTCTCCCAGATATCGGCCTGCTCATGTGTTTCAGAATGAGAGTCAGTCATAATGACGGCTGATTTTAGAAAGTGCTTCCCGCGTTCCTTGTCGGTTTTTAATACCCCAATATCTCCTTAGATAGACGACCAGCCAGCAAATACCAGGGTTATCAATCTTCAAAGCGGCCCCCGGGGTGGTAAATCTTGCGTGACAGGGCCGTGAGGAAAAAGCACCAGAAATGGCGACTGGGCGTTGACTTGGCCACCTACAATCCGTATACACCGCGCTCGATTCGAATATAGCCGACTTTTTCGGAGAAAACGAGTGAAACGCACATTTCAGCCGAGCAACCTGGTTAGGAAGCGCCGGCATGGTTTTCGGAGCCGCATGTCCACGGCCAATGGCCGTCAAGTGCTGGCGCGGCGCCGGGCGAAAGGACGCAAGCGCCTATCCGCCTAACCGCCGGATTCCGGCCCCCTAGGAGCGGTTTTCGCATGGGCCAGGTACCAGAAATTCTAAAGAAACGGCCGCTGTTCCTGCAGGTCGCCGCAAGCCGGCGAAAGTGGGTGACGCCTGGATTTGTCCTGCAAATCAGAGCACGTCGCACCGAAGAAGACGGCGGCACCCTGGACGGGGCCCGTGTCGGCTATACTGTCAGCAAGAAAGTGGGAAACGCGGTGGTCCGAAATCGGGTCAAACGACGGCTCAGAGCCGCCGTGGCCGAAATCTTTCCCTCTTGCGCCCCGATGGGAAACGATTACGTTTTGATCGGCCGGAAACAGGCTATGGAGTTGCCGTTTCACTCCTTAACGTCGGATCTGAAATGGGCCCTCCGGAAACTGGACGAGAAAGCGGATTTAAAGGGCAAATGACGTCTTTCGCGCGCATACCGATTTATATTCTTCGAGGGTTAATTCGGGCGTACCAACTCCTGATTTCCCCGGTCCTGGCAGGCTCCTGCCGTTATCAGCCGACATGTTCTCAATATACCCTGGAAGCGGTCGAGGAACACGGTACTCTCAAGGGCAGCTGGGTGGCCATCAAGCGCATCGGGCGGTGCCATCCTTGGGGATCGTCGGGCTTTGACCCGGTACCCCCGAAAGAGGATAAAAATTCAAAGAGGG
>PBPM01000031.1 GCA_002724635.1 Rhodospirillaceae bacterium | reverse complement strand
CGTGGTAACCATGTGCGTCGGCGGCGGCATGGGGGTCGCCGGCCTGTTCGAGGTCTTCTAGGTCCCCGTTCGCGGCTAAGGGAAGTCCGGCCGCTCGCCCTCGGGCGGGGTGATCTCGAACGTGTTGAGGGTCATCGCCACGCCGGTGTAGTGGCCGACGATCCCGGTCAGCTCGACGATGCCATCCTCGCCTAAGCGTGCCTTCATGTCCGCATAGACGTCGTCGTCGACGTGGCCGGCCTCGAGCAATGCGCGCACAAAGCCGTAGACCGCGGCCTCATCGTTATCCGCGAAGGTGGGGGGCGTGCCGGCCCGGATCGCCTCGACGATGTCTTCCGACAGTCCCTCGCGCATCGCGATGGGGGCATGTGCGAACCATTCGAACTCGGCCTTCCAGTGCCGGCCCACAGTCAGGATCGCCAGCTCGCGCAGGTTCCCTGGCAGGGTGGCGGCGAAGCGCAGGAAATGCCCCATCCGCTCGATCCCCTCGCAGACACCGGGGTGCAGCAGATAGGCGTGATAGGGCCCGCGGACCTGGCCGCGGGGACCGGCGGTGATTCGGTCGTAGATTTCCCTCTGTTCGGGATTGAGTGCGTCGGGGTCTGTTTCCGGGATTCGCATCGTTGGCCTTATGTCTGATGTGCGGCCTCAGAATACTGCTTCCGCTCCGATGAAGGAATGCCGGAGATGATCCGCAGATTTTCGATAGAGCGCGAAGAGGACGAGCGTGAATGGCCAAAATTTGCCGAAACTATGATCTCGGCATCTCTGCAATTCTGTTGGTCAGGTCGCTGTGGAAGCATGCGCGGTCGTGCAACGCCGACTTACGGGATCAGCCGGCCGAGCGGAGCTGATTTACGTTTTCGAGGGCCCTCTCGGCGGTAAGGATCGGCACGTCCCGTTGCGGCAGGCGCATATTATGCGCACATGTTGGCCCGGCCAGACTATTCCGACCGGAAACCTTCGAGATATCCGATCATCGGACATTGGCGATCTGGCGGCAAAACCGGCTAGTCTTGTCTCTAACAGATAATGACGGCGCAAACGGGGGCTACCTTGGCACAGGCTTCACCACTTTCCATGTTCGATATTTCAGGCAAGTCCGCACTCGTGTTGGGCGCGACCGGGTCATTCGGTAGCGCTGCTGCCCGCACGCTCGCCGGGTTGGGGTGTGACATGACCATCGCGGACATCCACCCCGAGAAGCTCGAGGCGCTCTCCCTGGAACTGCGTGCGGACGGCGCCCGGGTCGCCTCGGCCGCCGGGCTGCCGGATAGCGAAGAGAATGCCGGGCGGATCGTCGCTGCTGCGGTCGCAGCTTATGGTGCACTTGACCTGATGTTCGTCGCGACAGGCCTGAACGATGTCGGCTACATCGAGGAGCAGTCCTACGAACGCTGGCGCAGCGTTATGTTCGCAAACCTGGACGGCTACTGGCTGGCCTGCCAGGCGGCGGGACGCCAGTTCGCCAAGCAGCCCGCCGAACGCGGTCGGTCCAAGGTGGTCGTGGTCTCGTCGACGCGCGGGCGGCACGGGCTGCCCACGGGTTATTCCAGCTATTGCGCCTCCAAGTCCGGGCTCGACGGGATGGTGCGCGCACTCGCCTGCGAATGGGGCGGGAAGAACGCTAACATCAACGCCATCGGGCCCACCGTGTTCCGTTCGCCGCTGTCGGAATGGATGTTCTCCAACGAGGACCCGGGCAAGTCGACCCGCGAGGCGATGCTCGAGCGGGTGCCGGTTGGCCGCCTGTCGGAAACCGACGACTTGATGGGCGGTTTGATTTACCTAATGTCGCCGGCTTCCGACTATGTCACCGGCCATACGCTCTATATCGACGGCGGTTACACGGCTGAGTAGGGAGAGCCGCCTGCAATCGTTTGGAAAGGCACATGAAGTTCAAGCTTATCCTTTGGGGCCTCGCCTGGATGTTCCGGGTCTCGGCATGGGTTTATCCCGCCTTCCGCGCGCGCCTTCGTGAGCGTAACCTCGTCGTTCAGATCCGATGCGAGGACGGTTCGGCGGGTCGCTACATTATTTTCGAGAATGGTCGGGTGCGTTCGGGGGCGGGCTTGCACGAAGCGCCGGCCGTGTCGCTCGTGTTCAAGACGGCGGTGATCGGTGCGCGGCTCCTGATGCCGCCGATCAACCAGCTCGAGCAGATCGATGCGCTCAAGAATTTCCTGGTGCGCCTCGAAGGACCGGACGAGGACGGGCTGTGGTTCGCCCAGACGGTCATGTCGGCCCTGTCCGCAGGCTGGCGATTCGGCCGCGGCATGAAGGACGGCACGAGGCGTTTCTGCACGATGACCAATGGCGGCCCGTTGTTCGTCTATGTGCGCGACGGCGAGATCCTGCGTACCACCCCGATCACATTCGATTCGGAAGACCCGGATACTTGGACTATCAAGGCGCGGGGCCGCGATTTCAGCCCGCCGCGCAAGGGTATGCTCTCGCCCCATGCCATCAACTGGAAGGCGATGGTCAACGCGCCGAACCGGCTGCGCCAGCCGATGAAGCGGGTGGACTTCGATCCGAACGGCGAACGGAACATTCAGAATCGCGGCGTCTCGGGCTACGAGCCTATCAGCTGGGACGAGGCGCTCGACATCGTCGCGGCCGAGATCAGGCGCATGAAGCGCGAGCATGGCACCGGTGCGATCGCGTCGAGCAACGGCTCGCATCACAACTGGGGCAACATCGGCTACTACCTTAGCGCCAAGCTGCGCTTCATGAACGCTATCGGCACCACCGAGGTACACCATAATCCCGACAGCTGGGAGGGCTGGTACTGGGGAGCGCTGCATCACTGGGGCGGCAGCCTCAGGGTCGGCGGGGGAGAGCCCTTCGGTACCATCGAGGACTGCCTCGAGAATGCTGAGATGATCGTCTTCTGGTCGTCCAACCCCGAGGCGACCAGCGGTGTCTATGGCGGACAGGAGGGGACCATCCGCCGCCAGTGGTTGCGCGACATCGACATCGAGATTGTCCACATTGATCCCTATTACAACGACACCGCACAATTCCTCGGCGGCAAGTGGATTTCGCCGCGGCCGACCACCTCGCCGGCGCTGGCGCTGGCCATCGCCCATGTCTGGATCGACGAGGACCTCTACGACAAGGAATATGTGGCGACCCGCACCAAGGGCTTCGAGGCCTGGCGCGACTACATCATGGGGGTCGAGGACGGGATCGCGAAGAGCCCGGAATGGCAGGAGGCCGAGACAGGTGTCCCCGCCAAGGACGTGCGTGCGCTGGCACGCAAATGGGGGTCCAGACGCACCTATCTGGCGGCCGGCAGCATGGGCAACGCCTTCGGCGGTGCGGCACGCAACGCGACCGGGACCCAATGGACCCGGATGCTCGTCTGCCTGATGGGCATGCAGGGGCTGGGCAAGCCCGGCATCAACGTCAGCAATCTGCAGCTCGGCGTCCCGCTCGACTTCAGCTTCTACTTTCCAGGTTACGCCGAGGGTGGTATCTCGGGCGACCTCCACAACACCGCGCTCGCCGGCGCACTCTACCAGCGCATGCCGCAACTGCCGACGATTAACCCGTCGACCCAGAAGATTCCACGCCTGCGTCTGCCCGACGCGATCATCGACGGCCACGCAGAGGGTTTCCTGTGGGACGCGCTGTCCATGGAGGGGCAGTTCACGCCGATCAGCTATCCAAAGAAGGGCCACGCGCCGGTGCGGATGCTCTATCGGTACGGCACTGCGATCCTGGGCACGCTCAGCGATTCCAACCGCTATGTCGAGATGTACCGATCGCCCAACCTGGAGTTCGTGGTCAGCCAGGCGATCTGGGACGAGGGCGACACGCGCTTCGCCGACGTGATCCTGCCGGCCTGCACCAGCATGGAGCGCTACGATATCGGGGAGTGGGCGAATGCGGGCGGCTATGGCGCGCATTTCCATTCCCAGATAAACAACCGGATCATCACCTTTCAGGCCAAGTGCATCGAGCCGGTCGGGGAATCGAAGTCTGACTACGAGATCTTCTGCAGGCTCGCCTGCCGGCTGGGCCTCGGTGCCTATTATTCGGAGGGCATGCGCGACATCGACTGGGTGAAGCGCATGTTCGATGCGTCAGACCTGCCGCGCCACATCTCGTGGAAGAAGTTCATCGAACGCGGCTACTTCGTGGTGCCGTCCGAGGCTCCCGATTTGCGCGCACCGACGGCGTATCGCTGGTTCGCCGAGGGCGAGAAAAAGAATATCCCCGAGGCGATGCCGCTTCCCGGCGACTATACCGAGCAGTTCTTGGAGGGTCTGCAGACCCAGTCCGGCCTGTTCGAGTTCGAGAGTTCGAGCCTGAAGCGGTTCGCACCGGATGACCCGGAGCGTTCGCCGGTCTCCAAATACACCTCCGCCTGGGAGGGGCCGAGGGCGGAGGGTTATGACAGTCGTTATCCGCTGCAGCTGCTGACGCCGCATTCGCGCTACAGCTTTCACAGCCACGGCGATGGCAAGGATAGTTTCCTCAACGACATCCCCGATCACCGGATGCTGATTGATGGCCATTATTACTGGGTTGTCCGGCTGAATCCGGAAGATGCCGCCGCGCGCGGCATCGCCACGGGCGACCTTGTGAAGGTATTCAACGCCCGGGGCGCTGTCCTCTGCGCAGCGCTCCTGACCCAGCGGCTGCAGCCGGGCGTGGCCCATGGCTACGAATCGGCGGCCGTCTACGAGCCCATGGGTGAGCCCGGCCGCTCGGTCGATCGCGGCGGCTGCCTGAACCTGTTGTCGCCGCGACGTTCGCAGGTAAAGAACTCGCATTCTATGGCCAACTCGACGGCCATGGTCGAGATCGCGCCTTGGGACGGGGTCGTCGAATATCAACGGGCCGAGCCAATCAGCGCAGGAGGTACAGCATGAGCCAGGCCAAGTGGAACCTGATCGTAGACGTCGCCAACTGCACGAACTGCAACAACTGCACGCTGGCGGTGCAGGACGAGCATGTCGGCAACAGCTTTCCCGGCTATGCGGCCGAGATGCCCAAGCACGGCCATCGCTGGATCGATATCAGGCGGCGCGAGCGCGGGCAGGGCACCATGACCGACGTCGCCTACCTGCCGACCATGTGCCAGCATTGTGACGACGCGCCCTGCATGGCCGCCGCGAAGGACGACGCGATCACGAAGCGACCGGACGGCATCGTCGTGATCGATCCCGACAAGTCGAAGGGGCAGCGCCAGATCGTCGATGCGTGCCCCTACAGTGCGGTTTTCTGGAACGAGGCGCTGGAGATACCCCAGCACTGGATCTTCGATGCGCATCTGATCGATGAGGGCTGGGCAGAGCCGCGTTGCGTAGACGTCTGCCCGACGGGCGCGCTGCGATCGTTCAAGGTCGACGATGCGGAGATGGCTCGGATCGCCGAGGAAGAGGCGCTCGAGCCGCTCCGTCCCGATCTGAACACGCGACCGCGGGTGCATTACAAGAATATGTGGCGCTACGCACAATGCTTCATCGGTGGCACGGTTTCTATCGAACGGGATGGAGTCGTCGATTGTCTCGAGGGGGCGAAGGTGCGCCTGCTCCGGGACGGACAGGCCGTGGCGGAGGCCGAGACCGATGGATATGGCGACTTCAAGTTCGACCGTCTTGACCCAGACTGCGGAGCCTATGTCGTGGAGATCTCGGGGACGACCGATAGCGCAAGGCGCGAGGTGAGCCTCGGCGAGAGTGTCAATCTCGGCGAGATCAGGCTGGGCGGTTGAACGGGCAATCCAAAGATCGTGACTGGGCCGCCTACTACGCGAAGACGGGCGATCGACCGCCGCGCGAAACATTGCTGTTTGCGCTCGATCGGTTTGATGCTGCGCCGGACGGCCTGACGCGTTTCGCGGTCGACCTCGGTGCCGGCCGCGGGCGTGACGCCATAGAGATGCTACGCCGCGGCTGGCGCGTGCTCGCCATCGATGCCGAGCCGGCCGCCATCGCGGCCATCCGGTCCCGCCCCGACCTGCCGTTGCAGGCTGATTTTTCGGGGAAGGTCGCTCGCTTCGAGAAGGCGAGTTGGCCGCAATGCAGCCTGGTCAACAGCAGTTTCGCGCTGCCGCTCTGTCCGCCCGATGCCTTCATGCGCGTTTGGCAGCGAATCCGTTCCTCGCTCCTACCTGGCGGACGTTTCGCTGGACAGCTCTACGGCGATCGGGATAGCTGGGCCGGGCGCGACGGCATGACCTTCCACACTCGCGCCGAGGTCGAGGCGTTGCTGGCGGGCCTAGAGGTCGAGGGGCTGGACGAGGAAGAGGATGACTCGGTTACCCCGCGTGGCGAGGCTAAACACTGGCATGTGTTTCACATTGTCGTTTGCAAGCCGTGACCCCTACTGCCAGTGAAACAACGCCGGCTCCTTAGCGAGGAAGCGCTTGACCGCCTCGCGATGATAGTCGCTGACATTGGCCTCGGCCTGGGCTTCCGCCTCGGCCGCCAGCACAGCCGTGCGCTCGGTCTCGAATGCGGACCCCATCACCCGCTTGGCGACGCCTATCGCCGTTGGCGAGGCGGTGGCGAACTTCGCCGCGAATACCTGAGCGTGTCCCAACAGCCGGTCGCCGTCGATGATTTCGAGCACGAGGCCAAGTTCGCGAGCTTCCTCGGCCCCGACGTCGCGCGCGGTCAGCACGATTTCTTTGGCGCGTTGCAGGCCGACCAGCCGGGGCAGGATGTACATCGCGCCCCAGTCGGGCACGAGCCCGATGCGCCCGAAGGACATGATGAAACGCGCGCCGCTGGCTGCGAAGACAAAGTCGTTGGCGATGGCGAGGGAGAAGCCGGCACCCGCGGCCGCCCCGTTGACCGCTGCGACCGTCGGCACCGGTAGGTCGAGCCAACGTTCGAGCGTGACATGCGATTCCTGCATGCGCGCGCGCATGGCGTCGGGGCCCTTCGCGGACATCTCTTGCAACGCGCGTAGATCACCGCCGGCGCAGAAGGCGCGACCGGCACCGGTGAGTACGACCGCCGAAATATCCTGGCCCGCCCGGCCGCAGAGTTCGGCGACGGCGTCGGCGAACTCGTCGCGCAGTGCCCCGCCTAGGGCGTTCATGGAGTCTGGCCGGTTGAATGTGAGGGTGGCAACGCTGTCGTGCACGTCGAGCTTGAGTTCGGAGTAGGTCATGAGGCGCCCCCGCGGACATTTATGGTATGAGCATGTTGAGACAATACTATGCCATGCGCTCGGACAAGGCGGGCGCTGCCTGAACTTCAGAATGGATAGCATGATGAGCGACAGTGATCTCCTCGAACCGTCGATCGATCCGAAGAAGAAGGTGATCGGTTACCGCAACGTGGTTTGCGAGAATCCAGCCGGCGGCGCACGCACCGTCGTCTCGGTGCGCGACACGCCCGGCTTCGTCATCGACGAGCCGACCGAGCGTGGCGGTACCAATAAGGGACCAACGCCGGTCGAATCCGTCATGGGCGGCCTGTGCGGCTGTGACGCGGCAATCACTCACCAGGTTGCGCATATTATGAAGTTCAAATATGGCGATGTGAGTTACTCCTGCGATGCTGAGATCGACGTGCGCGGTGCGCGCGGCGTGAAGGGTGTGCGTCCTTACTTCGAGAAGGTCACGGTCAAGAAGATCTTCCGCAGCAATGAGAGCGCCGAGCGGATCGAGAAGCTGAAGGCGAATGTCGAGCAGCGCTGCCCGGTCTCGAACCTGATCCGGGACGCGGGCGTCGATCTGCACATCGAGTGGGTGATCGAGCCCATGTAGCGTGTGCGGGCCAGGTGGTGTGCCTGGCCCGATCGCGGGAGCTAGCGCTTGAGTCGGGCTGCTTCGCCGAGAATGGCGCAGACGGCGGCCGTGTCCTCGTCCTCGCGGCCCTGGGCCATGCCGGCAACATAGATGTCGGAGCAGGTGGTGAAGAGCGGCGTCGGGCATTCGACGCTCTTCGCAAACGCGCCGATGACCGCCATGTCCTTCTGCCAGACCGAGATCTTCATCGTCGCGTCGGAGTAATCGTCGGTTACCATCATCGGGCCGCGCACCTCAAACATGCGCGACGTACCGGCGCTGTCGCTGATCACGTCATAGATTACCTGGGCGTCGAGACCGCCCTTCATGCCCATGACCATGGCTTCCGCGGCCGCAATGTTGTGGATCGCCACCAGATGGTTGGCTACATACTTCATGCGGCTTCCGTTGCCGAATGGGCCGACATAGTAGTGCGCGCGCGCGAAGCCCTCGATGACCTCGGCGCAGGCGTTGGCCGCGGCTTCGTCGCCGCTGAGATAGACTGCCAGGTCCTTCTCGCGCGCTTGGGCCCCGGTGCCCGATAGCGGCGCGTCGAGCATGGTGATTCCTGCCGCAGCCAGCGCGTCGTGGTTGCGCTGCTTGTCCTCGATCGGGAAGGTCGAGCATTCCATTATGATGACGTTCGTGTTGCGCGCCGTGGCGATCCCGTTCTCATCGGTGCACACCGCGTCGAGTGCGGCAGTCGAGGGCAGGGAGGTAATCACGATGTCGGAGGCCTCGACGACCTCGGCCGGCGAACCGGCCGCCGTCCCGCCCTTGCCGGACAGTTCGTCGCAACGCGCGGTGTCGAGATCGAAACCGGTCACGGCGTAGCCTGAATTCAGAAAATTACCCGAGATAGCGGACCCCATGATTCCGAGGCCGATCAGGCCGATTCGCTTGGACATGTCAGAATTCTTTCCCTTGTCATGGTCGACGCGTGTGCGCCGATGGTTATCGCGGTCCGTTTTATATCATTATCCGCCGCGCAGGCGACGCGTCGGCGCGTACGTGCTATGGCGCGTGCATGATACGTTGCGACCTCAACCCATGACCTATCTCGCCTTTCTGCGCGCCAATCTTCGATTCATCGGCTTCGGGTTCCTCCTGACTCTGCTGTCGAGCTACGGCCAGACCTTTTATGTTGCGCTCTACGGCACCGAGATCAGGGCCGAGTTTGGGCTTGGCCATGGCACTTTCGGCGCGGTCTATTCGACGGTCAGCATCGTCGCGGCCGTGGCGCTAATCTGGCTCGGCAAACTGATCGACCGGGTGGATCTGCGTCGCTACACGCTGGCCACGCTGGGTGCACTTACGGGAGCGATGGTGGCGCTCTCGTTTGCCCACACGCTGTGGCTGTTCGCGCTGGCCCTGTTCGTCATCCGCCTGTGCGGTCAGGGTATGACAATTCACATCATGGGGACGAGCATGGCGCGCTACTTCCCGCACGACCGAGGCAAGGCGCTGAGTCTCTCAGGGCTGGGACTGGCCGCCGGCGAGACGGTGCTGCCGATCACCACGGTGGCGCTGATCGCGATGATCGGCTGGCGGGATGTTTGGCTGGCGACCGGACTCGTGACGGCGGCAGTGTTGTTGTTGCTGGTGCCGCTCGCCCTTAAGGGCTTCGAGGACCGGCACCGCGGTTATCTCGCGCGGCAGTCGCAGGCATCGACGACGGTCGGCGCGAGACACGACTGGACGCGCCTCGAGGTACTGCGCGATCCGCGTTATCTGGGTGCGATGGCGCTACTGCTCGCCTATCCCTATGTTGCGACCGGCTTGCTTTTCCATCAGGCCTTCATCGCCGAGGTGCGGGGTTGGCCCATCGAGCTACTCGCGACGGGGCTGATCGTGATGGCCGTCATGAAGGTGCTCACCTCGCTGGTGATCGGGCCGATGATCGACCGCGGCGGGGCGGTGCGTCTGATCCCGGTCTCCGCCATTCCCTTTATTGCCTGCTTTATTGTTTTGGGCGCATCGGGACATCCGATGATGCCCCACGTGCTGCTAGGTGCGCTGGGCGTCGGCATTGGCATGTTACAGCCGATCATATCGGCCATGTTCGCCGAGTTGTACGGGGTCAGGAACTTGGGAGGCATCCGCGCTATGTCGGTTGCTGCGATGGTGCTCGCCGCGGCGGCTGCGCCGGCGACCTTTGGGGTAGCGTTCGATCTCGGCGTGTCGATCGCCGAGGTCTCTGCGGCCTGCGTTGCCTACATGGCGGCGGCCGCATTGCTCACCGTCTGGGTCTTGCGACGCCGGAACCCGATGACGGGGTAGTGAGGGCATCCGTATTGCCGAGATTAAACTTTTTACAGTATACGCGGGTCAGCCTTCGGGTTGTTGCCAGCGATCGGGAATCCGGGCAACGCCGGATTATCTTCTGCGTGCATTGCTGAGGCCGGCTGAGGTTCTGCGGTGCATCTAATCCCCGAATTGACATTTCGCCGACAAACCTTAGCGTATTCGGCTCGTTCGCTTAAACGAGCACGGATATCGGAAAATGGAGTTACCGACGGAGTTCTGGGCCCTGTTGGTCGCCTTCTGGGCACTCGTCATGGAAGTGCTGAAGGAGACCGCGTTCGGCACGAGTTTCGGACGCATTCTGGTCGCCGTACTCGTCTTTGCGCTGTTGCTCGTCGCCCGCGGCCTGTTCGCCCGATTCTTCATCGGCTGGCTCAAGCGCCTCGTGCGGGGCACCCGGACCCAGATCGACGACTACATGGTGGAGGCACTTGAGAAGCCGCTTCGCTTCGCCCCCGTGGTGCTTGCCTTTTTCGTGGCGACACGGCTTTTCGATCTCACCGGCACCTTCGATCGCATCGCCCTGCGGCTGACCGAGTCGCTGATTGTCTTCACCCTGTTCTGGGGCGTGATTGCGCTCGTCGACCCCCTGTGGCGAATTTTCGCCAATCTGCGCGACATCCTCTCACCGACAATGGTGCAATGGATCATCAAGGCCCTGAAGATTATCTTGGGCTTGATTGGTGCTGCCGCGATCTTAGAACTTTGGGGCATAGAGATCGGTCCGCTGATCGCCGGGCTAGGCCTGTTTGGGCTGGCCGGTGCGCTGGCTGCTCAGGACCTTTTCAAAAATCTGCTCTCTGGGGTTCTGATCCTCGGCGAGAAGCGGTTCCATCAGGGTGACTGGATCAAGGTGGATGGCGTCGTCGAGGGGACCGTCGAAACTATCGGCTTCCGGTCCACCATGGTACGCCAGTTCGACAAGGCGGTCGTTCAGGTGCCGAATGCTACGCTAGCCGACAAGGCGGTGGTTAACTTCTCGGAGATGACCCACCGGCGCATCTACTTAAAGATCGGCGTGCTCTATGACACGACCGCTGCGCAGCTTCGCAAGATCCGCGACGGGATCGAGGCGCACATCCTCGGCGACGAGGCCTTCGCCGACCCGAAGGATGTGGCCACATTCGTGCGTATCGATAGCTTCAACGATTCCAGTATAGACATCATGGTCTACTGCTTTACCCGCACCACGAACTGGGGTGAGTGGCTAGCTGTGAAGGAGACGCTCGCCTACCGGATTAAGGAGATCGTCGAGGGTGCGGGCTCCGGCTTCGCCTTTCCCAGTCGTTCACTCTATGTCGAGGCCCTGCCCGGCAGTGGGCCGGAGACATTCACCCCCCCGAAGGCGTCGCCCGGTGAACCAGCCGACTCCTCATCCGTCGCATCGTCGGCGGCTTCGGTCGAAGTTGGGAATTTATCGGGGGATGGTGAGGGCTAGCTGCCGCGCCTACCTTTCGTGTTCGGCCGCGCGCACCGTGGCTTCGGCTTCCAGCGCCTCCGGGTCGGGAGCATCGATCACTTGGCTTGCCATCTCGTATCCGAACCCGGCCCTGGCCATTGCCGCGAGGTCGCGGTCGCGCCGCGCGGCCCGATCATCATGGCGCCAGGGGCCAAGGCGCCGGCGCCGGGCATGCTGGCATGCCGCGGTGAACTCGGCGTCCGGATCGGTTTCCTCGAGCGCGGCGAGTGCCGCCGCTATATCGGCGGTCCCTACCCCCTTGGTTTTGAGCGACATCTCGATCTTCCGTCGTGATGCACCGCCGCGGTATAGCCTGTGGGCCCGGTTTTCGGCATAGAGCGTATCATTCACTAGGTTGCGCGCATCGAAATCGGCGACTATCTCATCGGCCCAGCGACTGGCCTCTTCGAGATCTGTGTCGTGTAGCCGGACCGAGCGCCGGACCCGTCGCATGAGTATCTCGCGCAGGTTTGCTGATGAGGTCGCGTAACGGTCGATATAGGAAAGTGCGGCCTTGCGTAGGCGTTCCGGGGTGGCTGGCCTTGGCTTGCGGCGCGGTTTGCCATCCTGACGTGCTCTGCCGTCGTGCGGCGGTGCGTCGCTCATCGATCTATCCCGCTTGGCACATCGGCTTGCCGGGCGGTGGCCACCATCATAAGTTCCGGCCTATGGAGACCACGGATATGATTCCAACTCGAACGGACGCCGCGCCACGCGTACGCTGCTTTGGAAGCGTGAATTGGTGGGGTGTGTGGACGCTCTATCACCGCGAGCTCAAGCGTTTCCTGAAGGTGTTCACACAGACCATAGCAGCTCCTGTAGTCACCACGCTTCTCTTCTACACAATCTTCTCGATCGCGCTCGAGAACCGGGTCGGCACGGTTGGCGAAGTTCCCTTCGTGGTGTTCCTGGCGCCTGGCCTCATTATGATGACGATTCTACAGAATTCCTTCGCCAACACCTCTTCATCGATCATGGTGTCGAAAGTTCAGGGCAATATCGTGGACGTGCTGATGCCGCCGATCAGCCCGCTGGAGATGATGTGCGCCTATATCGCTGGCGGTGTGACCCGCGGCATGATCGTGGCGACTGCCGCCACCATGGTTATGGTCTTCCTCGTCGATCTGCCTTTCGCCAATCCCGCGGGGATCGCCTTCTTCGCCGTGTCGGCCTCGGTCATGCTCGCGCTGCTCGGCATGATCGGGGGGATCTGGGCGGACAAGTTTGATCATATGGCAGCCATCACCAATTTCGTAATCGTGCCGCTGTCTTTCCTGTCGGGTACCTTCTACTCAATCGAACGGCTGCCCGAGGCTTGGGGTTTCGTTGCCCAGTTCAACCCATTCTTCTATGCAATCGACGGTTTCCGCCACGGTTTCATCGGCCAGGGCGACGCCGATTTCTGGTTCGGTGCCGCGGTGATACTGGTAATGGATATCATCCTGTTCCTAATCGTCCACCGCATGCTCGCCACCGGCTACAAGCTTAAGTTCTGAATGGGTGGAGTTCGCCTCCGACAATCTGATCCTCGGCGGCTGCCTGGTGGTGTGCTGCTTCCGCGCGGTCAACTATCGCCTTTTCGCGGCGGGATACAGGCTCCGGAGCTGACGGTCCTGTGGCGTTGACTTCCGGATCTCCTTTTTCGATAGTCACGGCCTTTTTCGCAGCCACAGAGGGATCGGCCGCGTCGCGACCAACCGGGAGTGTGGAACCATGAATGCGTTGATGCCGAATTACGGTTATCCAACCGTATCGTTTGAGCGGGGCGAGGGCGCATACCTGTTCGATATGGATGGCCGCTGCTATCTCGATTTTGCGGCCGGGATCGCGGTGAACTCGCTTGGGCATAGCCACCCGGCGCTAGTGTCAGCGCTGCAGGAACAGGCCGAACGGCTGTGGCACGTGTCCAATCTCTACGCGATCCCCGACCAGGTCCGCTTCGCCGAGCGGCTCTGCGGCCTGTCCTTTGCAGACGGTGTTTTCTTCTGCAACTCCGGCACCGAAGCCATGGAGGGTGCGGTCAAGGCGGCTCGGCGTTTCCATGCGCATAATGGACAGCCCGAGAAATGGCGCTCCATCACGCTCGAGGGCTCGTTCCACGGGCGGACAATCGCGATGCTGTCGGCTTCGAAGAACACCAAGCATCTGGACGGTTTCGGCGACCCGGCCGACGGCTTCGATATCGTCCCGGGCCACAACATGAGCGCGCTGCGCGATGCCATCACGCTCGAAACGGCTGCTATCGTCGCTGAGCCGATCCAAGGCGAGGGCGGGCTGCGCCCGCTCGAGGAAGACTATCTGCGGAATTTGCGCGCGACAGCCGACGAGTTCGGCCTACTGCTGGTGTTCGACGAGGTGCAAACCGGATTCGGCCGAACCGGTAAGCTGTTCGCCCATGAATGGTCCGGCGTTACGCCGGACGTGATGGCATGCGCTAAGGGAATCGCCGGTGGCTTCCCGTGCGGCGCGGTGCTGGCGACTGACGCGGTCGCATCAACGATGACCGCCGGCTCGCATGGCAGCACCTTTGGTGGCAACCCGCTGGCGATGGCGGTCGCTAACGCGAATTTCGATGTTCTGACCTCCGAGGGTTTCCTCGACAATGTGGTGTGTTCGGGCGAGGCATTGCAGGCGGGCCTGCGCGAGGTCGCCGACCGGCATCCGGACATCATCTCCGGTATCCGGGGCAAGGGGCTGATGATTGGCATGGTGGTCGCCGCGCCGTTCACCAATACGCAACTGGGTGATGCGGCGCGGGACGCGGATTTGCTCACTGTGGTGGCGGGCGAGAATGTGCTGCGGATGCTGCCGCCGCTGATAATCGGCGACGAAGAGATTAAGCAGGCCGTCGACGCCATCGAAAGGGCTTGTCAGACATTGGCGACCTCTTCTGATGACTGAAACGCGTGACTTCCTCGATCTGGACCAGATCGACGCCGCAACCCTGCGGCGTATCATCGATGTGAGTGCCCGAATAAAGGCCGGATGCGAGCATAAACCACTGCTCGTCAATCGCACGCTTGCGATGGTATTCGAGAAGCCGAGCACCCGCACGCGGGTATCTTTCGATGTTGCCATGCAGACGCTGGGCGGCGGCGTCGTCAGCCTTGAGCCAAGCGGTTCGCAGTTGGGCCGCGGCGAGACCCTTGCGGATACAGCGCGGATCCTGTCCGAGTATGTCGACGTCATCATGTTCCGGACGTCGTCGGTCGCGAATCTTGAAGAGATGGTCGAGGCAGCGACGGTGCCCGTGATCAACGGGCTGACCGACCGTTCGCATCCCTGCCAGATCATGGCCGACGTTATGACCTTTGAAGAAAGGATCGGTCCCATCGCGGGCCGGGTCGTGGCGTGGAGCGGCGACAGCAACAACGTGGCCAATTCCTGGATTCACGCCGCGGCGCAGTTCGGCTTCGAGTTTCGTTTGGCCTCGCCGCCTGACCTGCGGCCGCCGCAGGATATCCTCGACTGGGCGGCGGCGAACGGGGGCAGGATTTCCGTGGGTGATGACCCCGTGGCGGCGGTGAACGGTGCGGATTGTGTCGTAACCGATACCTGGGTCTCGATGGGCGACAAGGAGGCAGATCGGAGCCGTGCCCTGCTGGAACCCTTCCGGGTGGACGAAGAGCTGATGGCCCATGCCGCCGAAAGTGCCGTGTTCATGCATTGCCTGCCGGTGTATCGCGGTGATGAAGTCTCGGCCGAAGTGGTAGACGGCCCGCAATCCGTCGTCTGGACCGAGGCCGGGAACCGGCTACATGTTCAGAAAGGCATCTTGCTCTGGTGTCTGCTGGGGAGTGCGGCTTTTGCCTGATGCCGGGGGGATGCCGGATCGTGGTGGTGCGGGCCGTCCGGTCGATGACCTGATCCAGCCGTTCCGGCTCGAATCCGGGAAAGATGGCGAAGCGAAGCTCAGCGGACGTCTGGCGCGGCTGGGAGAAGCCGTCGACGATGTTCTGCGCCGGCATGACTATCCCGAGTTGGTAGCGCAGCTTCTGGGCGAGGCGCTGGCTTTGAGCGCGACGCTAGCCGGGGCGCTCAAGTTTGACGGAATCTTCACTCTCCAGCTGCAGGGCGACGGTCCCGTGTCGCTGTTGCTCGCCGATGTTCAGACCGTGGATAGTGCGGAGCGCTACCTAGTGCGCGGCTATGCGAAGTATGACGATGACGCGCTTGCAGCCCATGACCCCACCGGGAGCCTGCTCGGCTCCGGCTATTTCGCGCTGACCGTCGACCAAGGGCCGCACACCGACCGCTATCAGGGCATGGTCGAGATCACCGGCACGACGCTAGCGGAATGCGCCCAGCATTATTTCCGCCAGTCCCAGCAAATGGATGCGGCAATTAGCCTGTCAGCCGGCCGCTCGGGACCGAATGGTGTCTGGCGCGCGGGTGGGATCATGGTGCAGCGTATCGCCGATGATCCCAATATCCAGATTCAGTCTGATGACGGCGATGACACCTGGCGCAGGGTCATGATGCTCATGGCGACGGGGACCGAGGCCGAGCTGCTCGACCCCGACTTGAGTGCGGAGCGTTATCTATTCCGCCTGTTCCACGAGGAAGGGGTGCGGGTGACCGACCCGCGGCCTGTCGCTCGCGGTTGCCGGTGTTCGTCGCGGCGGGTGTTCAATGTGCTCGTGCAGCTGCCCCGTGAGGATCTCCATGATCTGGCAGTCGACGGCAGTCTCGAGGTGACCTGCGAGTTCTGCGCAGAGACCTACCGGTTTACGCCGGAGGCTGTCGAGGCGCGCGCAGTCGGAGGTTATCCTGTAATCAATTCGCCCGAATCTCCCGATAGGTGATCTAGTAGAGATCATAAACTCCGTGCCCAACCGGAGGAATTCATGCATCGCTTCAATCGACGTGCCGCACTGGCGGCGATGTTGGGACTGGTCCTGCCGGCCTGCACCACGCCGTCTCCGACACTCAGGTTTCCGCAAATTACCTTCGTGCATCTGCCACCCCTGCGTCTCGATGCTGCCTCACTTGAGATCGTCGACGCGTTCAAGCCCAGCTTTGCGTCGCCGAATGTCGAGCATCTGATGCCGGTATCCCCGGCAGCCGCTGCCAGACGCTGGGCGCGCGATCGCATTTTGCCGGTCGGCAATGCGGGACGTATCGTCTTTACGATTGAGCATGCCGGGGTTTTCGAAACGCAGCTGGAACCTGCGAAGGGTGTGCGCGGTGTCGTGACGAAGGACCAATCCGAACGCTATGACGCGGCACTCAAGTTGCGCATGTCCATCGATGGCGGTGATGGCCGGCGGCAAGGCGAGGTGAGCGCCGAGGCCACGCGCAGCCGAACCGTACTCGAGGGGCTGTCGCTTAACAAGCGCGAGGAAATGTGGTTCCGGTTGACCGAGGAGCTGATGGGTGACATCAACGCCGAACTTGAATCGGCGATCCGCCAGTTCCTGCAGCCCTTCTTGGTGCCGCGCTCCTGAACCGGCTTTACGGAACCGCTGCGCCCGCGACGCACCATTCCTGCAACCGGTCGAGGAATGCCGCGCATGACGCCATCTCACTTTCAGCTATCCATTCATCGGGCTGATGCGCTTGGGTGATGTCGCCCGGTCCGCACAGGACGGCGGGAATGCCATGCAGTTGAAACTGGCTGGCCTCCGCCACATAGGCGACCGTCCGGGTCGTGTTTGCGCCCGTAAGAAAACGAACCAGTCGCTCCGCTGGTGAGTCCGGCTCGGCGCGCAGCGGAGGTACCGCGGCGAGCGGCGTCAGACTGACATCCGCCGCCGGGTGACTCGCCTTCATACGTGGCCGCAGCTCCTCATTAAGAAAGGTTCGGACCCGCTCCTCGATCGCGTCGGCGTCAACATCGGGGAGCGGTCGGAATTCCCAGGACACCACGCAGCGTTCAGGAATGATATTGAGGGCTTCGCCACCCTTGATCTGACCGATGTTGAAGGTCGTCCATGGTGGTGTGAAGCCGCTGTCCGGGTCGGCCGCCTCCTTGGCCTCGGCCGCAAGGTCCGCGATGAATACGATGAACTCGCCGGCGAAGCGAATCGCACTTGCGCCTAGTTGCGGAGCGCTAGAGTGGGCCGCGACACCGGTGAAGACCGTCTCGAAGCCGCGGATACCCTTGTGTGCGGTGACGATCTGCATGCTGGTGGGTTCACCGACGATCGCAAGTGCGGGCATAGGAATCGAATCGCCGAGTTGGGCGATCATCCGGCCCACCCCGCGACAGCCTACCTCTTCATCATAGGATAACGCGATATGTACCGGCGTTTTCAGGTCGGCTGCGACCAGCGCCGGGACCTTGTCGAGGACCGCGGCGATGAACCCCTTCATGTCCGCCGACCCGCGGCCATACTGCCGGCCTGCGCCGTCGACGGTACGGGCTGTGAGTTCGAACGGGTTGCTCGACCAGTCTTGGCCGGTAACGGGTACCACGTCGGTGTGGCCCGACAGCACCACGCCGCCTTCGCGCATGGGGCCGATGGTAGCGAGCAGGTTGGACTTGGTGCTGTCATCGTTTTCGATGCGATGCGATTCGACACCGCAGCGTTTGAGGTGGTCCTCGATGAACGCGATCAGGTCGAGGTTTGACCGGTGCGATGTCGTGTCGAAGCGGACCAGTTGCGCCAAGATCTCGATTGCACGGTTGGGCGCACCGGACATGCTTAGCTTTTCCAGAACGCGGGGGTCAGGATGACAAGCACCGTGAACAGCTCAAGCCGTCCGAGCAGCATGCCAACTGACAACATCCACTTGGCCGCGTCAGGCAGGTCTGCGAACGTCCCCATCGGGCCGATGATCGGGCCCAGGCCGGGTCCGACATTCGAGATTGCCGTCGCCGCGCCAGATAGGCTGGTGAGGAAATCTAGACCAAGCATGCTAAGGCCGAGAGCGAGCAGGATGAATACGAGGATGTAGAAGAAAACGAAGCCGAGGACCGATAGCGCGATCTCCTGAGTGATCGGGTTCCGGTTGTAGTGCGGAATTAACACACCATGGGGCTGGAGCAGGCGTTTCACCTGAATCGTCGCGATAGCGTAAAGCACCTGAAAACGGAAAATCTTGATTCCGCAGGTTGTTGAACCTGCACAGCCACCGATGAACATGATGATGAAGAAGATGATTAGGGCGAAACTTCCCCAATTGTCGAATGCGGCGGTGGCATAGCCGGTGCCGGTGACGATCGACACGCCGTTGAAAGCCGCTGTGCGGATGGCCGCGCCAAGCGGCATCTCGTGGGTCATGAAAAGGCTGACGCTGATGATTGCCATGACGGCGGCGACGATGGCCAGGAACCAGCGGACCTGGGAATCGTGCATAAGCCCGCCGGGCCGCCCGCGCGCCGCTTGCAGATAGAGCACGAAGGGCAGGGATCCGACGATCATGAAGACGATGGCGATGATGTCGATGCCGGCATTGTCGAACACGCCAATGCTGTTGTCCGACGTGGAGAACCCGCCGGTCGCGATGGTGGTCATCGCGTGGGCGATGGCGTCGAAGCCCGGCATGCCGGCCAGCCAGTAGCCGAGCGCACAGACCAGCGTCAGCGCCAGATAGATCGAGCCAATGGCGGTCGAGGTCTGGGCCGCGCGCGGCAGCACTTTCTCGGACGTGTCGGAGCTCTCCAGCCGAAAAATCTGCATGCCGCCAACCTGCAACATCGGTAGCACGGCGATTGCCATGACGATGATACCGATCCCGCCGAGCCACTGGAGCAGAGCGCGCCAGAGCAGGATGCCCGGGGGCGCGGAGTCGAGCCCGATGATTACGGTGGAGCCGGTGGTGGTTATTCCGGACATCGCCTCGAAGAAAGCATCGGCAAAGCTGAGATTAAGGGCGGCGAACGCAAAGGGCAGGGCGGCGAAGACCGTCAGGCCAAGCCAGCTGGCTGTAGTCAGCACGAAGACCTCGCGGATGCCTATCTTCATGTCGCCGCCGCGCATGGTCAGGATTAGCGATACGCCGATGAACAGGGTGAGGCCGGCCGACGCGAGGAAGACCTGCCAGTCGGCGTTGCCGCTCGCCGCGTCGACGAGCGCCGGCAGGAACATAGCGATCGACAGGGTCGTAAGCAGGATGCCCAAGATAAACAGAATGGGTCGGAAATCTAGCACGTGGATCTCTCGTGGCCCGGAATATACCCGCTCGTATATCTTTGAAGGAGCCGGTGCGCCGGATGATTGGTGAAAATCGTCGGCCTGTCCAGCGCCACCATCGGATCAGGTGGAAGCGCCGGGCGAGATTTTGCCTATGAAGTAGAGGAATTCGCGCCATGTGTAGGACGACCCTCGGAAGGCACCAAGCTTCAGGTTCGTGACCATCACCACGCCCTTCGGCCGCAATACTTCCTCGATGTAGTTGGTAATCTGAGCCGTAAGTTTCTCTCGGATCTGCAGCCGCTTGGCATAGGCCTTGGCGAAGCCTGTCAGCTTGCTAATGCTGGGCACCCGGCGTTCGGGAATGTATCCGATATGCACCTTAGCAAGGATCGGCGCTAGGTGATGCTCGCCGTAGGATTCGATGCGGATGTCGCGGACTACGACCATCTCGTTGTACCCCTCGGACTCCTCGAAGGTTTGCTCCAGATACTCAAGCGGGTCCTCGCGGTAGCCGGCGAAGAATTCCTCGAATGGGCGAGCCATGGGGCCGGGGTGTCGACCAGTCCCTCTCGGGCGGGGCCGTCTCCGGCCCAGCGCAAAAGTGTCCGAACGGCCTCCACCGCATACGTGCAGTTGGGTGCCGACGTCGGGGTCTGTGGCTTGTTGTCTTGCATGGTCCTAATCCATCGGTCTCTGGCCGCCGGGGCGGCGCTCAGTTGGGGCGGATGACCTGATGCGGGCTGTCGAGCGAGAAGGCCGGGATGTCGACCTCGATCAGGTCGCCGTCGTCAGTCTGCATCTGGTAGGAGCCAACCATGATGCCCGATGGCGTCGCGAGCGGCGTGCCGCTCGTGTACTCGAAGCTTTCGCCGGGTTCCAGCACCGGCTGCTCGCCAACCACGCCAGACCCACGGACCTCCTGCACTAGGCCGTTGGCATCGGTGATGTGCCAATAGCGTGAGCGCAGCTGGACCGTGTCGGGGCCACAATTCTCGATCCGTACCTGATAAGCCCAAACAAAATGATCTTCGTCGGGCTCCGATTGGTCCTCAAGAAAAATTGGGGTGACCGTGACCGAGATGTCCTTGGTCGTCGTGTTGTACATCTGCTCGTGCCCGGATCGGCGCGTGCGCCGCGCTCGCATGCGTTTCAGATTGAAATTCGGGGAGATTTGGCTACATGACGACGCAAATGTCCACCCTGTCGGCCCTTAACATTGCCGCCATACGGAGAGGGTGGCGGTTGCGCACTCGATAGCCGTTGACTATAGAATCAACCCCACGAGGCGGGTGTAGTTCAATGGTAGAACGGCAGCTTCCCAAGCTGCATACGAGGGTTCGATTCCCTTCACCCGCTCCAATCGATCGTTCGCGCAGCGTTCCCAGAACTTCCCGCGCGTGCGTCGCCGGCAACACACGACGGGACGTGACGATGGATCACCCGACAATCCTGATTGCTGGCGGCGGGATCGGCGGCCTGTCGGCTGCCCTCGGTCTGTCGCTCAAGGGGTTTGACATTACCGTCCTCGAGAAGGCCTCGAAGTTCGGCGAGATCGGAGCGGGAATCCAGCTTGGCCCCAATGCGTTTCATGCGCTCGACTATTTCGGTGTTGGCACGGCGGCGCGCGAAAAGGCGGTCTATGTCGACACGCTGCGGCTGATGGATGCAGTCGATGGCAAGGAGATCATACACATACCGCTGGATGAACCTTTCCGCCAGCGGTTCGGCAATCCCTACGCAGTGATTCACCGGGCTGACCTGCATGGGGTGCTCCTAGACGCCTGCCGGGAGCGCACGAATGTCGATCTTCGGGTCAATGCCGAGGCCGAAACCTATTCCCATGAGGGTGATCGGGTATCCGTATCGCTCGCAGGCGGAGAACGGATATCCGGGGAGGCACTTATCGGGGCCGACGGCCTGTGGTCGAACATCCGGCGCGGTGTAGTTGGGGACGGGGCGCCGCGTGTCTCCGGCCACTCGACATATCGTTCCGTCATTCCGCTGGAGAAAATGCCGGAGGATCTGCGCTGGAATGCGGCGACCCTTTGGGCCGGACCGAAATGCCACATCGTCCATTATCCCTTATCTGATTGGAAGTACTTCAACCTGGTCGTCACCTATCACAACGATGCGCCCGAGCCAGTGGCCGGCCAGCCGGCCTCGAAGGAAGAGGTATGTAAGGGATTCGCCCATATCCACGAAAGCGATCGCCAGATTATCGAGATCGGAGACGACTGGCGGTTGTGGGTGCTATGCGACCGTGAACCGGTCGAGTGTTGGGTCGATGGCCGGGTGACGCTGCTCGGCGATGCCGCGCACCCGATGATGCAGTACTACGCGCAAGGCGCGTGCATGGCGATGGAAGACGCGGTCTGTCTGTCTCACAGTCTCGCCGGTAATCGAGATAATCTTACGATGGGGCTGGCCGCCTATCAGGATAATAGGCTCGTGCGTACCGCGCGGGTGCAACTCGGCGCGCGGGCGATCGGGGATCATATCAACCATGCCGAGGGCATGCATGCACGCGTGCGCAATGAGATCTTGCGCGGCATGAGCGCGGACGAATGTTACGATCGGTTGGCATGGCTGTATGGCAGCACGGGGCTCTCGGGCACGGCGTAAGACCGCATAATTCAGAGATTCAAGTCGCAATGCGGGTGGCGCCTGTGTCATGCTGCATGACTAATGGAATGATCAGGAAGGCGCGATGAAGACAATCTCGATATCCGCGGACCAAATGCAGTGCCGTGTTTCCCGCTTCCAGGATCTGAAGCCCCTGCGCGCGGCAGAAACCCTTGACATTCCGCAAGAGGCGAAAGACGTAATCTACGCGCGCGAGTTGCTTTCAGTGATTGGTCTGGCCGAAACGGCGGACACGCCGGTCAACCAAGGCGCCCCGATTCAGGGCGCGGGTGGTATCACCATGACTCACGCCGTCTGCCCGCCGGGCACGGGCCCGGAGCTGCACAACCACCAACAGACCTACGAGACCTTCACCGTGCTGCGCGGCCGATTCGAGGTAACTTGGAACGACGATGGTGGCGAGCGGATCGAACTTGAGGAGTTCGACACAATCTCGGTGCCGCCGGGCGTTTGCCGCGCCTTCCGTAACATCGGCGACGACGAGGGCGTGCTGCAGGTGGTCATCAGCGGCGGCGTGCATGATATGCAGGACATCGCCTTCACCCCGGCGATCGCGGAAAAGCTGTCGGGTTTCGGCAACCATGTCGTCGAGTTGTTCGAGGAGCGCGGCATGCGGTTCACCGCCGGGACGAATACCGCCTGACGGGCATGTTTTTCGTTGCACAAACAACAAGGGCGGCCTCGTCGGGTTGCCCTTTTTTATTGGCAAGAATTTAGGCAGATCAATGTTGTGCGGGCCCGCGGATGTGAGCATCGGCGACACCTCATGGAGGGGCTTCGAAATGGCCTATAGGTCCGTTTGTTTCGCCCTGCTTTTCTGATTTTCCAGCCGAATGGAGTAATAGTTGCCGGCGAAGATAAGCAGCGCGCCTAGCAACACGGGAAGCTGCGCGGTTTCGCCGTATACTAGGAAGCCGACCCCGATGATCAGCGGCAGGCGCATGAAATCCATCGGCACCACGATGGTCTGGTCGGCGATAGACAATGCCTTGGCCGTGCAATAGTGGGCGGATAGGCCGACCGCCCCGACGACGAAAAGCCAGAAGAACTGTAGCCAGTCCGGGGTCACCCAGACGAACGCCGAGAGAGTGATACCCATCGGCAGCTGAATCACGGACATGTAGAGCAGAATCGTGACCGGCGCGTCCGTACGGGTCATGAATTTGGTTATTGAGAGCGTCATGGCGAAGCCCACTGCAGCGCCCAAGACGGCGATGGTACCGTGATCAATCGCCGCGACGCCGGGCCGCAGGATCACGAGTATCCCCACGAAGCCTAGCACAACGGCGACGATCCGCCCGCGGTTCAGCCGCTCGCCCAAGAACAGCACGGCCATGATTGTTGCCCAGATGGGCGCCGTAAACTCGATTGCGAACACCTCGGCCAGCGGCAGCAGGCCTATCCCGGTAATCCAGCCAAGTTGGGCCGCGAAATGAACCGTGTTGCGGCCGAACTGGAGTTTCAGGTTGTTGGTACGCCAGATCGCGCGTCCCATCACCACAGCGAAGGGGAGCAGGATCACCAACGCGCCTATGCTGCGGAACAGCATGATCTGAAAGCTGTGAATCTGACCCGACAGTTCGCGCACGGCAATCGCCATGAAGGTGAACGACAACAGCGTACCGGTCATCCAGGCGACCGCGCGCAGCAGCGACTTAGGCGGCTTCGTTGGACCGGGGGGCGGCGAGGGCATGTCGGTGCGAATCATGGCATTTGCCGTGAGTGCCGGCGGCGAATGTTCAGCTCAACCCTTCGACCGACAGGTCGTCGGCAACCTTGGCAAGGTTGTCTAGCAGGGGATCTGGAAGAGGGATTCCGTTCGCCGAACGATCAGCATAGGCAGCGTGGGCGCCTTCGCCCGGCAGACGCACGCGCTTGACGCCCGGCAGCGTTGGCGAGCTATGCATCTCGGCGATGACCGCGTCTACCTGCTTCTTGAATTCCTCCACGTCCATGAAGGCGGCGATGTCGACGGCTAGGTAGAACTGGCCGGTATTGGTGGCCGACGAGGCATCCGCGTTCATGTCGACAACGCTCTTGCCGAAATGTGCGCCGTTCAATGTGCCGGCGAGGATGCCAAAAATCAGCGCTAGGCCATACCCCTTGGCGCCGCCGATAGGCAGCAGGTAGCCGGTATCGGCCTTGCTCGCATCGGTGAGCGGGTTGCCGTCATCCCCCACCATCCAGCCCTCGGGCATCTCGATGCCGCGCTGGGCATAGACTTTGACCTTGCCATAGGAGGTGACCGTGGTCGCCATGTCGAGGACGATGGAGTCCTCCCTGTCGGCCGGCACGGACACAGCGATTGGGTTAGTCGACAGCAGCATCTCGGTGCCGCCCCAGGGTGGCAGGTGATTGGCGCTGCCGACTGCGACATACAGGCCGATCATATCGTGCGCGAGCGCCTTGTTCGAATAAACACCTGCAGCGCCGGCGTGGTTCGAATGCTGCATGCCGACCCAAGCGACGCCCGTTTTCTTTGCCTTCGCGATGGCGACCTCCGCCGCCCGGTTCACGACCAGATGACCCATCCCGTTGTCGCCGTCGATCAGTGCCATCGCGGTGCGTTCCTGGACGATGGAGATATCGGGGGTGGGATTGAAACCACCCGACTTGAGTCGTCCGATATAGCTGGGGAGGCGGAAAATGCCGTGGGAATCCTTGCCCAGCATGTCACCTTCGGCCATCAGGTGGGCAACCGTGGCTGCGTCGGCATCGGGCATCCCGCTCGCCGCGAAGCAGCGCGCCATGAAAGTCTCGATCTGGTAACGTGTGAACCGCTGCAGGTTGTCCGCGTTGGCCGACATGTTCGCTCTGCCCCAAATGAAATCTTTTGGATTGTCGACCGCACCATAGACAAAAACCCGGCCGTCCGGCGAGTGAACTGCGATTTTCCTTTTCTGACGGATGTAATGAGCCCCATCGGCCGGTTGACGCTCGCGCCGCAGCCGGGGAGGATTGGTCTCCAGCGTCGGGGACAGGTGAGAAAATCCGAGGGGAAGCCGTATGACGAAACTTTTGGAAACCGCAAGCGTCGCTGAGCTTGCCGGCGGCATGCGGGATGGCACGCTTTCGGCACTCGATCTCGCAGAGGCCGCAATCGAAAACCACGATGCCCGGGACGCCGATCTTGCCGCTTATAAGACATGGGATTCTGGGCGATTTCGCGAGGAAGCACGGATTGCAGATGCTGCTCTGGCTGTCGGTATAGACCTTGGGCCGCTGCAGGGCATTCCGATTTCCGTGAAAGACCTCTATGGCGTGCGCGACTATCCAACCTTCGCTGGGTCGCCGCGTGAACTGCCCATGGTGTGGCGTCAGGAAGGCCCCGTAGTCCGAGCGCTTCGCGGCCAGCTTGCTACCTTTTCGGGAAAGACGCATACGGTCCAGTTCGCCTTCGGCGCGCTGGGCACAAATCCCCATTGGGGTACGCCGCGTAATCCCTGGGACGCTGTCGACCATCGGGCACCCGGCGGCTCTAGTGCCGGGGCTGGAGTGAGTCTCTGGGAGGGATCAGCCGCGCTTGCGCTCGGCACCGACACAGCCGGATCGGTCCGTATGCCGGCGAGCATGACCGGTACAGTGGGCATCAAGACGACCCAAGATCGCTGGTCGATCGATGGCATCGCGCCGCTGAGCCCCACCCTAGATACAGCGGGCGTATTGGCGCGATCAGTCGCCGATGCCGCGCTCGCATTTTCTGTCATCGATCCAGTTGTGAACGCCGATCTGGACAGCTTCTTGGCCGGCGTCGAGGGGGCGACGGTCGGCGATTTCCGGATCGGCATCTGCGAGACCTTCTTCGAGGCATGCGATCCCGGCGTCGCCGAGGGCGTTCGCGATGCACTAGCAGAACTCGAGGCGGCTGGGGCGCGGATTACAACGGTCGAAATTCCCGATCTCGACGAGGTCGACGTGATCTTCCGGTCCGGCGGTTTGTCGGCATTTGAGTTTGCCAGCTTCATCCGGGATGTCCTGCCGGACTTTCTCGAGGGTATCGATCCGATGGTGGGGTCACGATTCGACAAGATGGCCGCGATGACTGCCGCCGACTATCAGGACCGGAAGCGCCGAATGGCGACGCTCTCGGGCGCGGCCCACGCGGCGATCGCTGACGTGCATGCTGTGGTTGGACCGACGGTCCCGATCACGCCGCCCAAGATCGCCGATGTCGCGGAACCCGAGGCCTATATGAAGGCCAACCTGATGGCGGCGCGGAATACGACCGTGGCTAACCTGCTGGCGATGTGCGCGGTGACCATACCGGTGGGCCTCGATGTGGCTGGCATGCCGGTCGGGCTGCAAGTCATGTGCGCCGGCGGCGCCGATGCGCGCGCGGTGGCCATTGCCCGGTCCTTTGAACAAGTGCTGGGGACGGCGCGGGACCGATTGGGCACGCCGCCGCGCGTGACCTAGGCGGCTGCGCCTCGCGCGGCCATGCGGTCGGCGATAGCGAGCACCCGTTCCATCGTTCGTAGGACTGGGCGTTCGATCAATTTTCCGTCGACGACCACCAACCCCGTGTTGGCTTCGGCAAACGCGGCAATGATGTTTCGTGCGTGTGCGATCTCGGTCTCGCTCGGCGAGAAGATTTCGTTGATAACCTGAATTTGCTTCGGGTGGATTGCACCCTTGCCGGTGAAACCGAGTTGGGCGCTTGCCTCGGCCTCCCTGCGTAGGCCGTCGGCATCGTTAAGGTCGAGCCAGGGCACGTCGATGGCGTCGATGCCGGCTGCCGCAGCGGCGTGAACCACCCGCGAGCGGGCATAGAGAAGCGGCTCCCACGCATATGTGCAGCGCAGATCGGCTGCGAGGTCGACGCCGCCGAACAGCAGGGAATCGATACGTTCGCTTGCATGAGCGATGTCGTAGGCCGCCTCCAGTCCATGATTGGTCTCGATGATGACTTGCAGGCGGACCGGCAGGCCAAGCGCGTCGAGCCGGTCGGAGACGCGACGCACTTCGTCTGCGCTGTTCACCTTGGGCAGCATCAAAGCGGGCGGAGGCGATGGCGCTTCATAGATTGCCCCCAAGTCTTCTTGCCCGAATGTGCTTCCTAGTTCGTTCACGCGGACAATGCGTTCCACCCCGTCGCCGGGTCGCTCGACAGCCGACGTCTCGTCGGCGAAGATTTTGAGCATGTTCGCGCGCGCCGCATCCTTATCATGGGGGGCGACGCCGTCCTCGAGTTCGACGCAAACTATGTCGGCGCCCGAAGCCAGAGCCTTGGTGAACATTGACGGATCGGTGCCGGGAGAGAAGATGAAGCTGCGACGTGGCTGGACGGAAACGGACATAGATGACCCCTGACTTTTCTAACCTGATAGACTAGCAGTTTTCCTCTGGTTGAGCATTTTTCTGGCGCCTGTTCGATTCGATACCATTGCACCGGAGAGCGGGCAGTCTGGGAAAAAGCGGAAAAAGTTTTTTGTGACCCGGTGTCGCGACCCAGCTCGCGCCATGTGATAAACCCGCACCGAGAAATGGACAGGGAGAGACGGCTCGCAATGTCCGCCGCCAAATCGACGATTGCCATCCTCGTGACGATGGATACTAAGGCCGAGGAAGCCCTTTTCGTGGCTTCCTGCCTGACGAACGCTGGCACGACACCGTGGATTGTCGACCTCTCCTTAATGCCCCATGACAGCAAGGGTGCCGATATGACCGGTGGCGATGTCGCCGAGGCGGGCGGCAACAGCTGGGATGTGCTTGCGGCGATGGACCGCCGCGCGGCGTCAGATGCGATGTTGGAGGGTGCGATCAGCCTTGTGCGCGATCGCTTCGATGCGGGCGAGCTGGATGGCGCGATTGGCTTGGGTGGTGCGAACGGCACGACGATGGCCTGCGCGATCATGCGCGCGTTGCCCTACCTTGTGCCCAAGGCCATGGTCAGCGCCGTAGCGGCGACGGCCGCCGTGCAATGGTACGTGGCCGAGGCGGATATCGCGATGCACGCCTCGATCGGCGACGTGGCGCTCAACCGGATCACCAAGGCGGCGATGGAGAACGCCGCGGTCGGCGTGGCCGCCGCCGCGGTCAACCGGGCGAACAAGGCCGGGCAGATGCAGGCTGACCCGCCGCTCGTTGCTATTTCGTCATTTGGCGGCACGGCGGGCTGCGTGGACCGCGTCCAGGCGCTGCTGGAGGCCGAGGGATACGAAATCATCCTTTTCCACGCCTCGGGCATCGGCGGCCGGACGCTCGAGCGGCTCGCACGCGAGGGTGAGCTGGCCGGGGTGCTCGACATCACCACCCATGAGCTGGCCGACTTCGTCGTCGGTGGGGTCTACGATGCTGGCGGTGAGCGGCTGACCGGCGCGGGAGCGATGGGATTGCCGCAGCTGATCGTGCCCGGCGCGATAGACCACTCGAACTTCTGGACCGGCCAGGTCCCCGAGCGTTACCTGGACCGGGAATTCTTTCAGTACAATGCACAAAATCTCCTAATGCGGACCGATGCGACGGAGATGGAGAAGCTCGGCCGCGCCTTCGCTGAGCGAATCAATGCCGCGACCGGGCCGGTGCGCGTGCTCATTCCGGTCAAGGGCTTCAGTGAACACACGAAACGGCAGACCCACGATCTGTCGGGCCAGGAAGTCGGACACTGGGCGCAGCGCGAGACTGACGCAGCATTCAGTAAGTCGCTCGCAGCCGGCTTGACAGCGGTTGCGGTCGAGGAACTTCCCCTCCATATCAACGAGGCCGCTTTTGCCGATGCGTGCGTGGCGGCCTTCCTAGAAATCATTAGGCCCGCATAGGGCAGAACCCAGATACTCGGAGCAGCGTGATGAGCCTTTCCATTGAGGTTGAGAATTATGAGACCGACGTTCTGATTGTCGGCGGTGGCGCTGCGGCCACCATGGCCGCGTTCGAATGCGCCATCGCGGGCGTCAAAACTATTCAGGTCACCAAGGGCCGCGCAACTAGCGGCACCACGACCGTGGCGCGTGGTGGTTTCGCCGCCGCGATGGGCAAGGACGATAGCCCAGCCCAGCATCTGGCCGATATCCTGAAATATGGCGGCGAGCTCATCGACCCCGAGATGGCGCGCGCTTGGTGTGAGGATATCGTCCAGATTGTCAACGATCTCGAGGAGTGGGGCGCGGAGTTCATTCGCGGCGAGGATGGCGAACTTGACCTCAAGATGTTTCCGAACCATTCCCACCCGCGTGCCTGTCACCATTACGACACGACGGGTAATATGGTGACCAAGGTCCTGTCCAGGCGCCTACGCGGCGACGACCGGATCGAGATGCATTCGCTGACCGCGATCGTTGACCTTGTGAAGCAGGGCGGCCGGGTAGTTGGGGCATGGGGCGTCGACTACCGCAATGCGAAGCTTGTGATCTACACCGCCCAGCAGGTGATACTCGCAACCGGCGGCGGCAGCGGCCTGTTCTATGTGAACGATAATCCACCTCAGGTGACGGGCGACGGCTATGTGATGGGTTTCCGTGCAGGCGCTGACCTGCTCGGCATCGAGATGATCGATTTCCAGGCCATGTGCTGCTCGCCGGAGGAACTTTTCGGCTTCGCGCCGCACCCGACCGGCTTCATCAACGCCGGTGCGGTGTTCCGCAACGAGGAGGGCGAGGAGTTCCTGAGGCGTTACTTCCCCGACACGGCCGAAAAATCGTCCCGCTCCGAAGTGATCCTAGCGATGGCAAAAGAAATCCATGCGGGCCGAGCTGGGTCGACTGGCGGCATTTTCATGGATGCGACGGCGATCCCGATCGAGACGATCCAGAAGCAGATCCCGCATGTCTACAAGACCTGCCTGCATCGCGGCATCGACATTACCAAGACGCCGCTGGAGGTTGCGCCTGGCAGCCATACTTGGCTGGGCGGCCTAGACGTCGACACCTATTGCCAGAGCTCGATCCCGGGCCTTTTTGCTGCGGGCGAGACGGCCGGCGGCATTCACGGCGGCAACCGAATCGGCGGGTCGGCGCTGGCCGCTTCGCTGGTCTTTGGGCGTCGAGCCGGTCGTAAGGCGGCTGAGATCGTGAACACCGATCCGGTCTCGATCCCGGCCGCGGACGACGAGGTCATCCCCGAGTCCGAGCGCGAATGGCTTGCCGGCCTGCTGGAGCGCACCGAGGGTCCGTTCCAAGGCGATGTGCGTATGCATTGCCGAATGCTCGCCCATGAGAAGCTGGGCCCGATCCGCGAAGAGAAGACCCTGCGCGAGGCGCTGGCCGAGTATGAGCGTATAGAAGCCGAGGATCTGCCGAATCTGCGGCTTTCGGATGGGGCACGCGAGACCGGCAAGGGTCGTGGTGAGGAGATCGAGAGCGCGCTGTCGATCCGCAACCTCGCGCTGCTCGGCCGGATTCTAGCGACGGCCGCACTGGAGCGCGAGGAAAGCCGCGGCGCGCATTACCGCCTCGACTATCCGGACACCAATGACGAGGACTGGCGCAAGGTGACCCGCCTGCACCATACCGACGGCGGCGGAATCGAGTTCACGACGGATCCGGTCAAGGTTTCGGCGGCTGCTGAATAGATAAGCATTGTTATAACATTACTTATAATAATTGTTATACAGTAACATCTGTACTGTTAATCCAGAACATAAAATTAGTTTTTTTTTAAATATACTTGGCCTTGATTGTAGTTCTATCGCAGATATTATCTGACCTGGCACATGAAGCTGTCTGGTCATGCGAAAGCTGTTTGGTTTTCGCCTGCCCCTAACGGGGATTTGATTAAAACTTTAGTCCTGAAGGGGCTGGGAGAAGAGAATGCGATACGGAACAGCGAACTTCGGCATTGCGGGGGTAGATTGGCAGGAAAAAGTCAACTGGGACCGCCTGCGCAAATATCGGTTGGAACGCGCCCGCGACATGATGAAGAAGGCTGGCCTCGGCGCCATGCTGGTGATGTATGACGAGAACGTCCGCTACATCACGGGAACACTGACGCCGGGCTGGAACCGCCTCAAGCCGGGCCTTCGCTACGCGCTTCTTTGCGGTGATGGCGCGCCGGTCCTGTTTGAGCAAGGCGACATTGGTATGCAGGTCGAACGCCATGCGCCTTGGATTCCGCCTGAGAACATTCGCTACTCCTACGCTTGGATCAAGGGCGCAGCGGGCGGTGCCTCGAAACAACAGGTGACCAAGTTCACCAATGCCATCAAGGAAGAGATGAAGCGCTTCGGCGTAGCCGGCGAGAAGCTGGGCGTCGACTTTGTCGACATCAATATGATGAATCACTTCCAGGAAGAGGGCATCGATTGGGCCGACGGTATGTCGCCGATGATGGAGGCCCGCGCAGTCAAGAATCAGGACGAGCAGGAGTGCGCGCGCATCGTCGGTGCGATCGGCGACGCCGCCCATTGGGAGTGCATGAAGTTCCTGAAGCCGGGTATCACGGAGAACCAGGTGACCGCGCACATTATGAAGTTCCTGTACGACATTCCGGGGATGGAGGACGTTGAGGACGTCATTGTTTCGTCGGGTCCGAACACTTGGCCAAACTGGCGTAACTTTGGCGACCGCATCATCCAGCCTGGCGACATCGTTTTCATGGATCTCGCGGCGCTGACTTGGAACGGCTACAAGTCCTGTTACTACCGTACTTATTGCGTCGGCCGAGAGCCCACGCAGGAGATGAAGGACGTTTACGCCGAGGCGCTCGATTGGCTGCAGTCTTCAATGGAAGCGGTCAAGGTTGGTGCAACCACCCGTGACATCGCACTTAAATGGCCGTCGGCGAGGGAGATCTGGGGATATGAGGAAGAGGACCAGGCGGCAGCAAACCTCTGGGGTCATGGCCTAGGTCTTGCTCAGTACGATCCGCCGGTGATTTCACGTATCTGGTCCCTCGATCATCCGATCGAGATTCAGGAAGGTATGGTCTTTGCACTCGAGACCCAGCACGGCATTCCGTTCAAGTTCGGCGTTCGCATCGAGGAAATGCAGATCGTCCATGCGGACGAGACCGAGGTCATAACCAACTTCCCGGTGAACCAAATCACGGTCGTTGATCCGATGCCGCACTAACAAGGCGGCATCGAACTTCGCAACAGGGCTTTAAAAGCTCAAATGGTTCGGCCGGGCGGCCTGATCGCCCGGCCGAATTGATACTCGGGGGCCGGTTCCGGCTCGTTTGAATGAGGAACATCAATATGGCGAAGTTCGTCGTGGCGCTGTCTGATGAGGCGGCAACGGATGCGGAACGCTTCGGGCCGAAGGCTTCCAACCAAGCGGCGTTGGGCCATGCCGGCCTGCCGACCCCCGGCGGTTTCGTACTCGGCGCGGATGCGTATTTTTATCAACTCGAGAGCCTTGGCTTGGTCGAGGCAGCAGAGCAGGCGGTGACCCTGCCTTTCAAGGAATCCCGTGGTCCTATCGCGGACGTCCGCATTGGGCTCTTCTCCGAGCCGATCGCGTCGGAGATCAAGACGGAACTGCTCGACGCCTATAGGGCACTGACGTCGGAACCGGGTATGCGTCTGGCAGTGCGGTCCTCCTCGCTGATGGAGGATACGGAGGGTTCGTCTTTCGCGGGGCAGTTCCAGACCTTCTTGGGCATTGAGGGTGAGCGGGATTTCCTGACCGCTGTGCGTGCGTGTTGGGGCGCGCTCTGGTCGCCCCAGGCCATGCGCTACATGGAAGATAAGGAGATCAGCGCGGTCGATACCGCCATGTCGGTGTTGGTGCAGCCGCTGATCGAGGCCGAGGCGTCCGGCGGCGGCCTCAGCCAGACCGCCGACGGCGGGATGTCGGTCAGCGCGACTTGGGGGCTCGGCGAGGCGCTGGCCCAGGGCGAGGTGGTGCCCGACCGCTACGACCTGACGCCCGGGGGCAAGCTGGTCGAGGCGGTTGCGGGGCAGGAATTTGAGCACAGTGCCTACTGTCAAACTCATCAGGGGGTGCCGAAACCCTCCGGTCACACCCATGACAATTCGCATAATCATGGTGATTTAGACGACGGACGCAAACAGTGTCTGTCCGCTGAGCAGGTGGAGCAGCTGGCAGGCTACATGAAGGTGGCTGAGGAGATGATGGGTCTGCCCGTCGAGGTCGAATGGGCGATGGACGCAGCCGGCCTCAAGATGCTCCAGGCACGTCCTTTGCGTGTTGAGGAACCGGTGGTGCTCGACGAGGTCTGGCGCGGGCGTCCGGGTCTGCGCGGCCATCCGGGCGGCATGGGCTGGGGTTCCGGCCGAGCCTGCGTGATCAACTGCGAGTGCGAGATTTCACGCCTCAACCATGGCGACGTGCTGGTCACGAACGTCGCCGGACCCGCCCTTGTCGGCATCTTGCCGCGGGTTGCCGCGATTGTAGCCGAATTGGGTGGCAGCACTTCGCATCTAGCTTCGCTGGGGCGAGAGCGAGGCATTCCGATGGTACTCGGCGTTGCTGGCGCAACCCGGCAGATTCCCGACGGTTCCATGGTCGGGGTCGATGGAGTGGCGGGAATCGTGCGCTGGCTTAAGCCGGAACTGAATGAGAAACCACCGATGCCGCTGATGCATCCGGGAGAGCTGCGCTCTCTAGGTTAAGGCCGGCTTTCGCCCCTCTCAGTAACTAATGATGATCTTCATGTGCCTACCCGGACGGTACCGGTGACGTACCGAACCCATCAGCTATTAACCTTTCGCCACGAATCCGCCATCGACAAAGAGAGTATGGCCGGTGACGAAGTCTGATGCAGGACTAGCGAGATAGACAGCAGCGGCCAATAGGTCATCGGTTTCCGCGATGCGGCCCAACGGGACGCGGCTGACTACATTATCTTCGAACTTGGCTAAAAATTCTTTGCGGCTCGGCGTACGCACCGCGGTAGGTGCGAGCGAGTTGATACGAATTCCTTCTGAACCCCACTCGACGGCAAGCGATTCCGTAAGATGACTGATCGCAGCTTTGATGGCCGCGTAGACCGAGCGTGTGGGCATTGTGGAGCGAGCAAAGGTCGAGCTCAGGTTGATGATCTTGCCATAACCGGCCTCGCGCATCAGCTCGCCGAGAATCGTACAGGCGAAGAAGGTTCCCTTGAGGCTCGTATCAATTGACTTGTTCCATTCCGGTTCGGTCGTATCCCAAGCGTATGCCTCGACCGTGTAGGCGGCACCGTTGATGAGAATATGCAGTGTACCGAACTCGTCGCGAACGAAATCCCGTAAGCCCTCGATCTGATCCACATGTGAAAGATCAATCGAATAAGATTCGGCGCGTCGGCCCAGTGCTCTGATTTCGGCGATCAACCCGTCGAGTTTGCTTTTGTCACGGCTGCAGACCACGATGTCTGCGCCCGCGGCGGCTAGACCAAGCGATAGCGCGCGACCGATACCTTCGCTGGCACCGGTAACAACGGCCACGCGACCATCAAGACGAAAAGTATCAAGGATATTTGAGCTGGATCCGTTACCCGGATGCGACATGACTGAACTCTCCGTTGAAGAAGTGGCTGTTATAACTGCCGGTGCGATGCGGCCCTACTTGAAGACGTCCGGATTAGCAGGCCATTTTGGCTGTTCGCCATTCAGCACCGTCAGCACGTCGCCCGCAACGGTTGTCTGTAGATCGTGCAGCGCGTCTTCGGAGTAAAAAGAGGTGTGTGGGTTGATCACCACATCATCGCGGTTGAGGATCGGGTCGTCTGCGGCGGGCGGCTCCTGTGGTAGTACGTCGAGGCCAGCGCCTGCGATCTCACCAGCGTTCAGAGCCGCGACCAGAGCTACAGTATCAATCAGGCCGCCGCGCGCCGTGTTTATGATGAAGGCGGTACTCTTCATCTTGGCGAACGCGGCGGTTGAGAACATGTTCTCAGTAGCCGGCGTTAGCGGCGCGTGGACCGACACATAGTCGGAGCGCTCGAGCAGCGTGTCAAACTCGACCAGCTCCACGCCCTTTGCTGCCGTCACTTCGGGCTTAACGAACGGGTCGGAGGAAATGACGTTCATGCCGAAGGCCTTGGCCTTCTCGGCGACCAGCTGGGCGATGTTGCCGAAGCCGACGAGGCCAATTGTCTTGCCGCGGAAGCGCATGATGGGCACGACCGCCGGCATCTCCCAGCGGCCTTCCTTCACCAGCTTGTCGGCCAGCGCGGTCTTGCGCGCGGCCGTCAGCAACAGCGCCATCGTGTGGTCCGAGACCTCGTCGAGGCAGTATTGCGGGGCGTACACCACCGGGATGCCGGCTTCCGTGGCCGCGTCGAGGTCGATATTGTCGAGCCCGATGCCGAAGCGGCCGATCGCGCCACAACCGTCTAGCGAGGCTATGACCTTGGCCGTGATCTGGGCGTAGGTAACGAACAGTGCCTTGGCGCCGGTAGCGGCCTCGATAATCGCGTCCTCTGACGTGTCGGCAGCCATCTTGATTTCGGGATTAAAGCTCGCCAGCACCTCTTCCACCGGTTCCAGAGACGGGAACGGGGAATCGGCAACGGCAAAGGTCGTGCTATCAGCCACCGAACCTCTCCTTTAACAGTATCGTTGTTGATCGGTTTCTGGCCGGACTCGTATCAGCCGATCCGAGCGTTGTCCAGTTAACGGGGAGCACGGGTTTTGTATCGTCAGCGCGCGGCTTCCGGCGGGATCGAGTAGGTGCCCGTGGCGTGCGCGATGGGAGCGTCGTCGCCTTCGGAATAGAGCGTCACCTCGAGGACGGCAAGGCGCTTGCCGAGCTTGATCACATTACAATCCGCGACGACATCGACGGCCGCTGGGCGGCGCAGGAAATTGATATTGAGGTTGGTAGTGACCGCAAGCGCGACCTCGCCAATCGCGCCCATCAGGGCTGCATACATGCTGAAATCCGTGAGCGCCATCATCACCGGTCCGCTGACGGTGCCGCCGGAGCGCACATAGTCGTCGCTGAATGGTGCTCGGACCCGAGCCGTGCCATCGCCGATGGTCTCGGCGTGGAATCCGTAATGGGAGGCCATCGGCAGCGCTTCTTCGGTCAGGGCGTTGAAGGCTTCGGGTGAAATTGCGGACATTCGGCCTCGTGGGAGTAAGGGCGGGCGCCCCAGAGACTAGCGCAGCCGCTTTTGACCCGATACCCGTCATGCTAGTTTCGCTCCGCCCTGCAGAGGGCGGACAACCAGACTTTTTGCTTAGGAGTGAAGCAGCATGTTGAATGTCGCCGTTATCGGGCTGGGCTGGTGGGGTAGCCATGTGGTCAAGACTCTGGACAAGAGCCGCAAGATACGCGTTGTCGCCATCGCCGAAGTGAAGCCTACGGCGGTAGCGCGCCGCCTCGCGAAGGAATATGGCATCCCCCTGACCGACGACTATGCAGCGGTGCTCAAGGATTCGAATGTGGAGGGCGTCATCCTGACGACCCCCCACACGACCCATGAGGCGCTCCTGATGCAGGCTGCCCGGGCGAACAAGCAGATCTTCTGCGAGAAGCCGCTGTCGCTCACCTCCGATAGCGCCAAGAAGATGGTCAAGGCCTGCCGCGACCGCGGCCTTGTGCTGGGGCTCGGCCATGAACGGCGCTACGAGCCGGCCTGGATGAAGCTCGCTGAGATGGTGCGCAACAAGGAGCTAGGCACGATCATCGCGGTCGAGGCTAACAACTCCCACGACAAGTTTACGCCGCTGAAGGCGGACAACTGGCGCGGCAACCCGAAGGACGCGCCGGCGGCCGGCTGGACCGGCATGGGCGTCCATCTAACCGACTTCATGATCAGCCTGTTCGGCCCGATTCAGTGGGTCAGCGCCGCCTCGGACCGCCGGGTCCTGAACCTACCATCAGGCGATGTGGTTACCACTCAGTTCCAGTTCAAGGATCGCACCTTCGGTACCATCAACGTCGTCTCGAAGACGCCTTATTTCGCTCGCTTCGCCGTTTTCGGCAGCAAGGGCTGGGTTGAGATTCGCGACATAGCGCATCCGGAGGACTGGGACGACACCCACATGACCGTCAGCATCGCCGGTAAGAAACGCTCGAACCGGATCTACAAGCCGCGCGACACAGTGAGGATGAACTTCGAGTCTTGGGCCGATGCCGTGGCCGGCAAGAAGGAATACATGTTCACCGATGTCGAGCGGATCGGGAACGTCGCCGTTCTCGAGGCTCTCGTAAAGTCGGCTAGGAGCGGCAAGCGCGAGCGGGTGCGCAACTAGCGCAGGGGACGGGTCTTCGACCCGATGAATCTCTCGGTCGCCTGTGCGCTCCACATCACCTGTACCCAAGCTGAGCGGGAGGCCGCGCACCAGCAGCGCACCCGGCTTTTGCCCGGCACCTCGCGCCTGTTGCGCATCTGCTAAGGTGGTAGCCCTTAGTTGACGATGCTGAAGTACAACGACACCCGAATCGCGAACGAGGACGGGGCGCTGATCGTGCCGCCCGAGGAGGTTGTTGAGCTCCTCAAACGTATGCGCGCGGCCGGCGCCAAGTATGTCATACTGATCGATATTACGGGCTCGCGGGGATCTTTCTGGATCTTCCGTGAAGAGATCATGCCTTCGCTGGGCTATGTGTTTCCGGCACGCAAAACGAAAACGGGCTGCGCATCGCTGCGCTGTCCGTTTCGTTTAGGAAACCGTGTGTAGGCTTACTTGTACTTCACGACTTTGTTGCGATGTTCGCCGAGGCCTTCGATGCCCATGGTAACCATATCGCCGGCCCGCAGATATTTCGGTTTCTTCTCGCCATAGGCGACGCCCTGAGGTGTACCAGTAAAGATGATATCACCCGGATAGAGAGTAATCGTCTTGCTTAAGTTCGAGATCAGCGTCTTGCAGTCGTAGATCATGTCCTTGGTGTTGTTGTCCTGCTTGCGGACGCCGTTTACCTCGAGCCACATGTGAAGGTTGTTAGGGTTTGCCACCTCGTCGGAGGTTAGGAGCCAGGGGCCGATCGGCGCGAAGGTATCGGGGCTCTTGCCCTTGATCCACTGCAGCCCGCCGCGCTCGATGAGGAACTCACGCTCGGAGACCTCGTTGCCAGCGAAGTAGCCCGCGACATACTTGAGGGCGTCCTTCTTGGACACATGCTGCGCCTTACGGCCCATAACCATGCAGAGCTCGACCTCCCAGTCGGTCTTCACCGACCCCTTCGGGAGTACGATATTGTCGCGATGGCCGGTCGGCGGGCAGGTCTTTGTGAAGACGAAGGGTTCGGGCGGTATCGCGGCGTTCGCCTCCTCGGCATGTTCCTTGTAGTTTAGCGCGATCGCAAAGATGCGTCGCTCGACGACGCAGGGGCCGAGCCGCGGGTTGCCCTTGACCAGCGGCAAGCGCTTGGGATCGCGCTTGCGGATTGCGGCGAGCCCCTTTGGCGTGAGGGTTTCGGCATCGATGTCACCGACGACCTTGGAGAGGTCGCGGAGCTTACCACCGGCGTCAATCAGGCCGGGCTTCTCCTTGCCGCGCGGGCCGAAGCGAACGAGTTTCATGGCTTGGTTCCCCTGAAGTTGATTTGTTCCGGCGCGCGCAACGGGGCCGGCGGGCTATGGTACTGAGCGAGTTGTAGCGCTCCGGGCGGGGCTTGCAAACCGTTCGTTTGCGCCGCGCGGGACTATCGGTCGGTTTTTGCGGCGCGTTCGCGGAAGCGTTTCAGGTCGAGGGTAGCGCTGTCGCCCAGCCACATGGCGTAGTCCGAATGATCGACAAGGTCGTCGCCGGTTTCGGGGTGAATCAGAATGATCAGGTCACGGCGATTCATCGCGAGCCAGGGAACGAGCTCCCCGAACAGATAGGGCTTGAACGCGACTTGGTAGCTGCCGAAGGGGTGCGGGCCAATGGGCTTGTCATGCCAGCGCCCGAGCTCGACCTCGAAGCTTGCGTCGATTTCGGCGCGCAGGTCCTCCGCCACTGTTCTGCTGTCGGCGTCGTAATAGACATGGGCGTGAAAACCCACGAGCTTTAGCGCTTGGCGCTGTGTCGTTGTGTTGGGCATGGGATCAAAATAGTTAGCTGCCGCGCTCGGTCAATGTTTCGTTTCGACGGCCCTTGTCACAATTTTGTAGACTTCCGGTTGACGGTAAGTGAGCGGGCTTGTTTTACTCGCGTCCGACCGCCGCGTCCGGGCCGGAATCTGGACGAAGTTCGATCTGTGGCTTTCCCATCGCCACGGTTTCAAGTGTCCCGGAAAGGTGGTCATTCGGGACGCGGGCGCCAAAGGGAGATGCGCCGTGACATCCGTGGAATCCGAGCCGGCGATCCTCGATGCGCACCCGCGCGATCGGGATCAACTCCTCGACCATTTTAACTGGGTGCGCGGCGAGACCGAGCGCCTCGCGGCACCCTTGTCGGCAGAAGACCAGGTTATCCAGTCGATGCCCGATGCGAGTCCGACCAAGTGGCACCGCGCCCATGTGACATGGTTTTTCGAGACCATGATTCTACGCGCGTTCAAAGCTGATTATATCCCGCTCGATGAGCATTATCGTTTCCTGTTCAATTCCTATTACGATGCCGTTGGCGCGCGCCACCCGCGGCCGGAGCGCGGCTTGCTAACCCGTCCGTCCGCGGCCAAAGTGAAGGCCTATCGCGACTATGTGGATGGCGCGATGCGTGGCTTTATCGGTCATGCAGACGCGGACACATGGGAGGAGGCCGCGCCGCTGATCGCGCTGGGGCTGCATCACGAACAGCAGCATCAGGAGCTGATGCTGACTGATATCCTGCACGCCTTCTTCCACAATAGCATGGCGCCCGCCTACCAAGCCTACCGGTCATCGTCCGCGTACAAGGCGCCCGAGCTGCGCTGGTTCGACTATCACGGCGGACTGGTCGAGATCGGCCATGACGGGACCGAGTTCGCCTTCGACAATGAGGGCCCGCGCCACAGCGTCCACCTAGCGCCATTCCGGCTCGCCTCGCGGCTGGTGACCAATGGTGAGTGGAAGGAATTCATGACCGACCATGGTTACGGCCGGCCGGAGCTCTGGCTGTCGGACGGCTGGGCCGCGGTCGGCGAGCATGGCTGGGAGTCGCCGCTCTACTGGCGGCAGGTGGACGGGGAATGGTTGGCGATGTCCCTATCGGGTCTCCAGCAGATCAACGATCAGGCGCCGGTCTGCCATGTCAGCTTTTACGAGGCTGATGCCTACGCCCGCTGGGCCGGCAAGCGCCTGCCGCGCGAGGGTGAGTGGGAGGTCTTCGCGCGCGAGCAGCCGGTCACTGGAAACTTTGTCGGCTCCGGTCTGCTGCGTACGGCCCCGGCAACGGGCGATGCGCCCGACCGGCCGGAACAGATGTTCGGCGACGTGTGGGAGTGGACCCAGAGCCCGTATGCCCCATATCCCGGATTCAAGGCCGGGCCGGGCGCGGTGGGCGAATACAATGGGAAGTTCATGGCCAACCAGTTCGTCCTGCGCGGCGGTGCCTGCGTCACGCCCGAAGGGCATACCCGCGCGACCTACCGCAACTTCTTCTACCCTGCCATGCGCTGGATCTTCGCCGGGGTGCGCCTCGCGGACGACCAAGACGGAGAGACCCCGTGAGCGATACGGCAGCAGTGAGCCTGGGCCTGCTCCACGACTATGTGGAGTATGACAATGCGGCGGACAGTTTTCTCGATGACGTTCTAAAGGGGCTAGCGCAGTCGCAGAAGAAGCTCTCGAGCAAGTATTTTTATGATGAGCGTGGCTCGCAGCTGTTTGACGACATCTGTGAGCTGCCGGAATATTATCCGACGCGGACCGAGGCCGGCCTACTCGAGGCCCATGCGGCGGAGTTCGCCGGGCTGATCGGCGCCAACGCTAGTGTGGTCGAGTTTGGCAGCGGGTCGAGCACGAAGATACGCATTCTGCTTGATGCGCTCGAGACCCCGGCAGCTTACATCCCCGTCGATATCTCACGCCAGCATCTGCTGGAATCGGCCAAGGCGCTTGCCGGCGCCTATCCCGACCTGCCGGTAGTGCCAATTGCGGCGGACTACACTCAGCCCTTCGACCTGCCGGAGGTCGCGGACGAGGCGGCACGGATCGGGTTCTTCCCGGGCTCTACCATCGGTAACTTCACTCGGGATGCGGCCGTGGATTTTCTGCGCGCGGCCGCGACTGATCTCGGCGCGGACAATGGACTGCTGATCGGCGTCGACCTGCGCAAGGACGAGGGCGTGCTTCATGCTGCCTATAACGACGCGGCGGGGGTGACGGCCGAGTTCAACCTCAACGTCCTACACCGGGTGAACGTCGAGCTGGGCGGCGATTTCGATCTGGACGCCTTCACCCATGACGCGCGCTGGGTCGAGGACAAGGGCCGGATTGAGATGCACCTGGTGAGCGACCGGGACCAGAAAGTTCGGGTGAATGGACACAGCTTCGACTTCGCGGCCGGGGAATCGATCCACACTGAGGATTCCCACAAATACGCCATCGACGAGTTTCAGGCGCTGGCTGCTCAGGCCGGCTGGCGCGCACACCGGCACTGGACAGACTCGGACGATCTGTTCTCGCTGCACTATCTGCGGGTGGCGTAGCAGCCTTGGGAGATCACGCGTTTTCTCACCATGTGAGAGAAACCGTCATGACATCTGAAATTCTAGAAACCCCTTGAATAATTGGGGTTCGAAGTTTTTGAACCGACGGATCAAAGACATGACCATGCAGACCCGCGTTGCTCGTATACACGAATATGGCGATTTCGATGTCATCCGGATCGAGACCGATGCGCTGCCCGATCCCGGTCCGGGCGAGGTTATCCTCAAGCAAGGAGCCGCCGCGATTCATTTTGCGGACTCCTACATGCGCCAGGGCCGCTACTTCCTGAAGCCGCCGCTGCCGACAGTATTGGGCCTCGAGGGTGTTGGGACGATCGCAGCCGTCGGCGACGGCGTGGCCGATTATACCGAAGGTGACCGGGCGGCGTATTTATTTAACGTAGGTGCCTATGCCGATGCGCGGGTCGTACCGGCGGAAGCGCTGTATGTGCCGCCGGTGGATCTTGACGACGCGACGGTCGTCGCCGCTTTCGTGCGCACGATGACCGCCCAGTACCTGCTGCGCCAGCTCTACCCGGTCGCGTCGGGGGAGACCATCCTTGTCCATTCTGCGGCCGGCGGCATGGGCAGTCTCCTGACCCAGTGGGCAACAAGCTTGGGGGCGAAGGTGGTTGGCACTGTGAGCTCGCCCGACAAGTTCCTGACCGCCGAGGAGAACGGGTGCGCCCATGTGATCGACTACACCAAGGAAGATTTCGCGGACCAGGTGCTCGACATCACCGGCGGCGCGGGTGTGCCCGTGGTCTATGATGCGGTCGGCGCCGACGCCTATGAAGGGAACCTGCGGGCGCTGGCGCCGCGAGGCTGGTTCGTGAACTACGGCCATGCCTCGGGCCCGCCGCCCATCGACGCGCTAGAGCTCAACCAGAAGTCCTTGATCTTCACTAAGGCGTCGATGAAGGACTATGTGGCGACGCCGGAGGAGAAGGCGGCGATGATGGAAGAGGTGGTCGCTGTGATTGCTGACGGCACGGTGAAACTAAATATCACGGGCCGCTACGAACTGGCGTGCATTGGCGAGGCCCATGCGGCGCTGGATTCGCGCACCACGACAGGAGCGTTGGTGACAGTTTTCGAGGACTGACCGCGCAAACGAAAGCCCCTCCCCAAGACGGGGAGGGGCTACGCAAAATCTCGGTAGAGACTTCTCTACTTGTCGATCAGGCCCTCGGCGAGCGCCTTGAATTCATCCTCGGTCATCAGGCGCTTGTGGATCAGCGCCCAGTCCTTGACGGCCATCAGGATCTCCATGGCTTTCTCTTCCTCGACGCGAATCTGGAAGCGCTCGAGCCATTCCTTAACTGTGTCGATGCCGGAGCCCTTTCCCATGACAGTCTCCGGCTCGGCTTGGCCGACCATGCGCGGGCGGAACGGCATAACCTCGGTCTGATACTCGTCACCGCAGTTGAGCAGCCAGGTGGCGATGATGCCCGACTCGACCTTGAACAGGTCGTCGCCGACCACCGGGCGGTTAGACGGCACGACCACGCCGGTGACGTCGCGGACCATGTCGGCCAGCCACTTCAGCTTGTCCAGCTTGATGCCTATGTCAATGTCGTAGAGCGTGCGCAGCGCCATCACGGTCTCTTCCATGGGCACGTTGCCCGCGCGCTCGCCGACGCCTAGGACGGTGGACTGGATGACCTCGACACCCTCGGACAGGGCCATGATTGTGTTCGCGACGCCCATGCCGTAGTCCATGTGGAAGTGCGCCTCCATGGGGATATCTGGAAAGCGGGCCTTCATCGAGCGCACGAAATACTGCATCGCGTGGATTGAGGTGGCGCCCATCGTATCGACCAGCGCGAGGCCGTCCATGTGACCCTCCTTGCCAACGCGGTCGATCAAGTCGATCACCCAGTTCAAGTCCGAGCGGGTGAAGTCAATCGGGAAGAACACGACCTCGAGACCGTTGTCATGAGCGAACTTGGTGGACTCGATCGAGAGGTCGATCGCCCGGTCGAGCTCCCACTGATAGCCGTACTGGATCAGGTGCGGGCTGGCCGGAACTTCCATGATGACGCCGCCAACGCCGGAATCGACCGCGCGCTTTACATCCTCGACCATGCAGCGGGCAAACGCGTAGACGGTCGGGCCGAAGTCGCGCTTCGCGAGTTCCTGGACGACCTTGGCATCGTCCTTGGATACGACCGGCATGCCGGCCTCGATGCGCTGGACGCCGACTTCTGCCAGACCCTCGGCGATCCGGATCTTGTCGTCGAAGTTGAACGCGAGCCCCGCTTGCTGCTCGCCGTCGCGTAGGGTCACGTCATGGATGCGGATGTTGTCGGGGAACTTCCAGTCCTTGGTTACTTCGGGAGCGAAGTTCCAGGGGCTGGTAAACCAGTCGTCTGTTTTCCAGGGTGTGTCGGTCATGAGTTTTCTCTCCTCGCGCGCCCAATTTTGTTGCGCCGGACGTTCGTTAAGGGGTTGGAAAAAGCCCGGAATATAGCTCGGTCAAATTTCGCGCGGACTTTATGAAACCGCCCGGGGCGAGTCAACGCGAAGACCCGCGCTGGCTGTGCCGTTCTTGGACCAAGGTTTGGTCTTGAAATTTGGCTCGGGGCGTACCTTGGCCCGAGCGAGCTAGCGGCAGAGGCCGCGCAGCACCTTGAAAGAAATCTCGGTGGGGCCGGGCGCCGTTCCTATGAAGCGGTACCAGGCGGGGAAATTGTATGGGGGATTGCCGTCCCGCTTCTGGGCCAGGAAGAGCTCGTTCGGTTGCCAGTCGTCGCCGTCGAATCCAGCAACCTCGACTCGGTAGGCATCAGGCCGCTCGCTCCACCACTGGATACACTGGTTGCTGCCAACGCGCACCGGCGTGCTGGGGCTCACGCCATCGAAGGCAAGAATGCTGCCGTCGCCGCTCCGGTTCTTAGGTTCGCCATGCTGATTCGTGACGGGGAAGCTTTCCGCCTGAGCAGGCACAGGCCTGCTGGTGTCGGCCGTGTAGTCCCGTACGCCCACGACCAGCGCCGCCGCAACGGCACTGACAATGAGAATTTCCCGGTGTTTCTTAAGGTTCATGCCGTATGGCCTCGGGACGCCTCGTGCGGCCGATGTTTTGCCGCCGCCATCATGACCTGTGTTCGCTCCCGACGGCCTCTGCGATGTTTGCAAACCCGTCCCGCGCTAAGAAAGTGGCCAAGTCGCGCTTTATCTCCTGAACCAGACCGGGGCCACCATAGACCATGCCGGTGTAGAACTGGACAAGGCTCGCGCCCGCACGAATCTTCGTATAGGCGTCGGCGCCGCTCATTATACCGCCGACGCCGATGAGGGGTACTTTGCCGCCGGTCTGTTCAAAGACCGTTCGCAAAATCGCGTTGGACATCTCGAATAATGGCGTGCCCGAGAGCCCGCCGCGCTCGCTTGCGTTCGGGCTTTGCAGCGTTGCCGGGCGTGCGGTCGTCGTATTGCACAGGGTAATTCCATCGATGCCGGCGGCCATGATGATCCCGATGAGCTCGCGCAGATGCGCGGGGTCGAGGTCGGGCGTCAGCTTTGCGACCATCGCCGGGCGGGATCCCGTTTCATCCCGGGCCGTGTTAAGCCTTGCCAGAAGATCCTCAAGCGCGCGGGGTTCCAGAAAAATCTGGCCGTTCTCCGTGTTTGGGCATGAAACGTCGATGGTCAGATAATCAGCTACGGCCGAGAAGGCCTTGACTAGGTCGACGAAATCCTGCGCTGGGTCGCTGCTTGTTGCGTTGGCGGCCATATTCACCCCGAGGGGTTGGGCCATATCCGTACCGGCGCGGTATTCCGATAGCCGCTCCCTCACCGCTTTGGCGCCGTCATTGTTGAAGCCCATGCGGTTGATCGCCGCCCGGTCAGGGGTCAGCCGAAACAGCCGGGGGCGCGGGTTGCCGGGCTGGGGTCTTGGTGTTACGCCGCCGACCTCAATGAAGCCGCCACCGAGCCGGGCGACCCCGGAGATGGCAACCGCGTTCTTGTCGAAACCGGCCGAGACGCAAACTGGGTTTGCGAAGTGCAAGCCGAACAGCGGCTGGGCGAGGGCGGGGAGGTCGTTAGTACGTTCGCGCGGGCCGAGACCGGCTTGCAGGCCACGCAAAGCGAGCCAGTGTCCGGTCTCCGTCGGGAACAGGCGCAATGCGAGACTGCCGATTTGATGAAAGCTTCCCAAAACGGCGCGGAAGCTAGCGCAGAACGCCTTCGTCGAGAAGGGGCAAGTGCGTATTCGACTAACGGCCAAGGTGACATCGCGTGAGTTGTGGGCCTCGATAAGGCAGTCTACTTCGGCGATCTACAAAGGTTTCAGGTGGGAGAGAAGGCGGTTACGCATTCCCGAGGCGTCATTATTCGCCTGATGAGCGGAGAACTAGGCCTAGATACACGCCTCAAACGAATCTTCCTAGGAACCGACCCCTTCGAGTGGGCAGGGGGAAGCGCCTCTGCGCGGTCGCGTCGGACTGGTTTGCCATGAGCGCCCACCATTCATAGGGTCGCCGAAAGCCCGGCGCGTCGTCGGCACCAGAGTTGTAAAGATTTCCGAGCCGCAACTGGTTATTCGCTAGCTCACCCTCGGCCGAATGCTCGGGGTTCTTTGCCCGCAAACCTTTGTTAGGATGTACTAGTAATCGTGTAGGAGTGGTGTTTGTCCCTTTCGGAGCTAACGAAGGCGAGTGCACGCGATGCCGTAGCGATGCTGCGCCGGGGTGAGATCTCGCCCCTTGAGCTGGTGGATGCGGCGGCGGAACGGATCGCCGAGGTGGATCCGATGGTGAATGCCGTGCCCACGCTTTGCCTTGAGATGGCGCGCGACGCCGCCGAGGCGGTCCGGCCCCCGGATGAGCCAGGGCCCGGGTGGCTCGCGGGCCTGCCGATCCTAGTCAAGGATCTGACCGATGTGGCCGGGGTCCGGACGACCTATGGTTCGCCGATCTTCGCCGACCATTTGCCTGACCGGGACGACGTGATGGTCGCGCGGCTGAAGCGCAATGGCGCGATCGTGATGGGAAAGAGCAATACACCCGAGTTCGGGGCTGGCGCCAACACCTTTAACGAGGTGTTCGGCAAGACCCGCAACCCATGGAACACCGACATGACCTGTGGCGGCTCGTCCGGCGGCGCGGCAGTCGCGTTGGCGACCGGTATGACTTGGCTTGCAACGGGCTCCGACCTGGGAGGCTCGCTGCGTACGCCGGCGAGCTTCTGTTCGGTGGTCGGGTTGCGGCCGACCCCGGGGCGTGTGCCCCTCGGACCGGGCAGTGATCCGTTCCAGACCCTTTCCATGAACGGGCCCATGGGGCGCAATGTGGCGGACCTCGCGTTAATGCTAGATGCGGAGGTGGGGATCGACCCCAGCTTTCCGCTGTCGCTGCCCACGCCCGAGGTATCTTTCGAAGTGGCGGCGCTGCAACCGAAACTTCCGTGCCGCATCGGATTCTCGCCGGATCTGGGGATCGGTCCCGTCGATCCCGAGGTCGCGGCAGTCTGCCGTACAGCGGTGGAAAAGCTCGGTGATGCGGGCGCGGCGGTTGAGGAATCCTGTCCCGATTTCACGGGCGCGATGGACGTCTTTCAAACCCTGCGCGCTGCGCTCTTCGTGACCGGCCGTGCGTCATTGCTTGAGAATCACCGCGACGCTCTCAAGCCCGAGATGATCTGGAACATCGAGAAGGGTATGAAACTAACGGCGTCTGAGATCGGGCGCGCTCAGGTCGATCGTGGACGCCTGACTCAGCGCGTCGCGCAATGGTTTGAGGCCAAAGACATCTTGGCCTGTCCGGTTGCCATCGTACCGCCGTTCGACGTGGACATCCGCTATGTGGAGCGGGTCGGTGACCAGGCTTTTGACAACTATGTCGACTGGCTCTTCATCGTCGCTGCGATCACTCTGACGGGCTGTCCGGCGATCTCGGTCCCTTGCGGATTCACGGCTTCCGGCCTGCCAGTCGGCTTGCAACTCGTCGGACCGCCGCGCAGCGAGGCCGCCCTGCTGTCTGCTGCGGCCGCGGCTGAGGAAATCTTTGGCCTGTCGACGCAGGTGCCGATCGATCCACGCCCTGGCAATGACTGACCGGTACATGAAATGCTGCGCCGCATATATGCAATATTGCAGTGACGCATAATGTTAAGTCGGGATATCCGACGAAAATGAGGGATAAAAACAAATTTAAACAACAGGATAATAAATAATTTACTACGCCTTGCGTTTAGGGATGCTGCGGCGCACCATGATGTGCGTTGCATAATCTAACCAAGGGTTTTCCATATGTCGGTTGATGTTTTTGAGCCGGTCGCGGCGACTCCGCTGCTTGCTGCCGCCGATCCGATTGAAGAGCTGAGCGGATTTTTTTTCGAAGACATCGAGTCTGGCATGACTGCAGCCTATGCGCGCACGATTGGCCCCGCCGATGTGGTCATGTTCGCCGGCATCTCGGGCGATACAAATCCGATGCATCTTAATGAGGAATATGCCGCGCGCTCCATGTTCGAGGGCACGATCGCCCATGGCATGCTGTGTTCGAGCTTCATCTCGACCGTGTTGGGTACCCGCCTCCCTGGTCCGGGCTGCGTCTACATAAGTCAGAATCTGAAGTTCAAAGCGCCAGTTCGCCCCGGCGACACCGTCAAGGCACGCGCCACGGTGATTGAACTTAAGCCCGAGAGCTCCCGCGTCATGCTGGAGACCGTTTGCACGGTCGGCGACACTGTCGTAATCGCAGGCCAGGCGGAGGTCCTCGTTCCGCGCAGGAATAAGCAAGAAGCCTGACCAGTTGTTTCGATCGGCGCTTGATCATCGCCCGGTCGGCGCGTACATCCGGCGGATGCGAATTTACCGACATGTGGATGCGCTGCCGGACTCCGCGCGGGGAACGGTCGTCGCGATAGGAAACTTCGACGGGTTGCACCGTGGTCATCAAAAGGTGATCGCGACAGCGCGGGATATCGCGCGCAGCCAAGCCCGACAGTTTGGCGTCATCACGTTCGAACCGCATCCGCGCGCCTTCTTCGGCAGTGTGGATGTGCCTTTTCGCCTGACGCCGTTCCGGATCAAGGTGCGTGAACTCCAAGCACTCGGGATCGAGCAGCTGTTTGTACTGCGCTTCAACGCGGCATTGGCGGGGTGCGCGGCCGAAGACTTCCTGTCCGGTGTCCTACATGGTGGAATCGCGCCAGCTCACGTGGTGGTTGGTTTCAACTTCAAGTTCGGCGCCGGACGCGACGGTGACCCCGACCTTCTCGCCGCGCGCGGCAAGGAGCTCGGCTTCGATGTCACCTGCGTTGAGCCGGCTCACAACGAGGTCGGAGAGGTTTATTCCGCGAGCATGATCCGCGAGTATTTGACCAATGGACAGCCCCAGCGCGCCGCGGCCCTGCTCGGGCATCTATGGGAGGTCGAGGGCCGGGTTTCGACTGGGCAGCAGCTCGGTCGGGCCATCGGCTTTCCCACTGCCAATGTCGACCTAGGCGAAGCGATCCCGCCGGCACGGGGCGTCTATTCGATCCGCGGCGGCGTGCGTGACGGAGATACGATCCGATGGTATGACGGGGTCGCGAATATCGGTGTCCGTCCGACGGTCGATGGCGAGACCTTGGTCCTCGAGGCGCATTTGTTCGATTTCGACGGGGATATCTATGGTCGCTATCTGCGGGTAGCCTTCGTTGACTTCCTCCGCCCCGAGCAGAAGTTTGACGGCATCGATGCGCTTAAGGCGCAGATCGCCGCGGATTCGCGGCAGGCGCGCGAACTGTTGGAGGCGCGTGCACTCGGCGCCGGTGATTTTATCGACGGGGATATGTAAAACACCGGATGTCCGGCTGTTGCCGTTGTTCGTACGTCGCTCTATAAGCCGCTCGGTCGCTTGGAAACAGAACATGGCCATTGATTATAAGGACACCGTCTTCCTTCCGAAGACCGAATTTCCGATGCGTGCCGGGTTGCCGAAGAAGGAGCCCGAGCTGCTCGCACATTGGGCGAAGCTCGACTTGTTCGAGCGTCAGCGCATCGCATCGGCTGGCCGTCCGCCCTTCGTGCTTCATGACGGTCCGCCCTATGCGAATGGGCACCTGCATATCGGGCACGCGCTGAACAAGATCCTGAAGGACGTAATCAACCGCTCTCAGCAGATGATGGGCAAGGATTCGAATTACGTTCCCGGCTGGGACTGCCACGGACTGCCTATCGAATGGAAAATCGAGGAGCAGTATCGCGCCGATGGTCAGAACAAGGACGATGTGCCGATCGTCGAGTTCCGCAGGGAATGCCGCGAGTTCGCTGCCAACTGGATCGAGGTACAGTCGGCTGAGTTCCAGCGGCTCGGCGTGATTGGTAACTGGGCCGAACCCTACACTACGATGGCCTATGCGGCCGAGGCACAGATCGCCCGCGAGATCGCCAAGTTCGCGATGAATGGCGGCCTGTATCGAGGTGCCCGCCCGGTCCTTTGGTCGGTGGTTGAGAAGACTGCCCTCGCCGACGCCGAGGTCGAGTATGAGGATCATGTTTCGCCCTCGATCTATGTCGGCTTCCCGGTGACGCAGGCCGCCGATTCGGCCCTTGAAGGTGCGGTCATCGTCATCTGGACAACGACGCCTTGGACCATTCCGGGGAACCGTGCGATCGCCGCGGGCGCCGATTTTGACTATGTGCGCATCCGTATCACCGGAGTTGGGAAGAAGAGCCGCGTACGCATCGGCGACGAACTAGTGATGGCTCGGTCCCTTCGTGAGACCGCATGCCGGGAGATGGGCATCGAGGCGAGCGAGGATGTAGCGAAGCTCAAGGGGGATGCGATCATCGGCAGCATGTGTGCCCATCCGCTGCACGCGAAAGGCTTCGATCACGAGGTACCAGTCCTTGCGGGCGATTTCGTTACCACAGAGCACGGTACCGGTTTCGTACATATCGCGCCGAGCCATGGGGAGGATGACTTCCATTTGGGCCGTGCTCATGGCCTGCCCGTACCCGACATGGTCGACGAGGCGGGCTGCTATTTTGAGCATGTGCCCCTGTTCGCGGGATGGCAGTCCTGACGCCGGACGGCGAGGAGGGCGAGGCCAACGGCGCTGTGATGAGCTTGCTCGAGGGCGAGAACGCGCTGCTTGGCCGCCGCCGCCTTGAGCATTCCTATCCGCATTCCTGGCGCTCCAAGGCACCACTGATCTTCCGCAACACCTCGCAATGGTTCATCTCGATGGAGACGAACAATCTGCGTGACAAGGCGCTCACGGCCATTGCGGATACCCGCTTCGTGCCGCCACAGGGCCAGACGCGTCTTCGTTCGATGATCGAGACCCGTCCCGACTGGTGCATCTCGCGCCAGCGTGCTTGGGGTGTGCCTATCCCGGTCTTTGTGCACAAGCAGACTGGTGAGCTCCTGCGCGACCAGGCAGTGTTCGACCGGATTGCCAAGGCTTTTGAAGTCGAGGGCGGTGACGCCTGGTTCGCGAGCCCGCCCTCCCGCTTCCTTGGAGATGAGTATGACGCGGAGGAGTATGAGCAGGTCCGTGACATCGTTGACGTCTGGTTTGATTCCGGTTCGACCCATACCTTCGTGCTCGAGGATCGCGACGATTTGCAATGGCCGGCCTCGCTTTATCTCGAGGGATCCGACCAGCATCGTGGCTGGTTCCACTCCTCGCTGCTGGAATCCTGCGGTACGCGGGGGCGAGCGCCCTATGACGCGGTTCTGACCCATGGCTTTGTGATGGCCGAGGACGGTCGCAAGATGTCGAAGTCGCGTGGTACCGATATCTCGCCCCAGGAGACAGTGGAGACTCTGGGCGCCGACATTCTGCGGATTTGGGTCGTCAGTTCGGACTACTCCGAGGATCTGCGCCTCGGCCCGGAAATACTGAAGCACCAGACCGATCTGTATCGGCGTATTCGCAACACGCTGCGCTTCCTGCTGGGTAATCTGGACGGGTTCGACGATAGCGAACGGGTTGCATTGCAAGACATGCCTGAGCTCGAGCGCTGGGTTCTGCATCGCATTCACGAGATGGATGCACTGGTGCGACGGACCACCGACGATTTCGAGTTCCACACTCAGTGGACGGCATTGCATAACTTCTGCGCGGTCGAATTGTCCGCCTTTTATTTCGACATCCGTAAGGACGCGCTCTACTGCGATGCACCGGACAGTATCCGGCGGCACGCGGCACTCACGGTGCTCGACATACTGTTCACGCATTTGACGGCTTGGCTCGCGCCCATCCTTTGTTTCACCGCCGAGGAAGCGTGGCTGGCCCGGCTCGGGGCGGACGACGCGGAATCAGTTCATTTGCGTACGTTCCCCGATGTGCCCGTCGCTTGGCGCGACGATGCGCTGGCGGCCAAATGGGAGAAGGTCCGCCGCCTGCGCCGGGTTGTGACAGGGGCACTCGAGATCGAGCGTGCCGAGAAACGTATCGGCTCCAGCCTGCAGGCTGCGCCGACCGTCTATGCCGACGGTGAGACCGTGGCGGCTATGGCCGGGTTGGACTTGGCGGAAATCGCCATCACCTCGGGCGGGACCCTCATTGAGGGCCCAGCACCTGCAGGGGCGTTCAGTCTTCCAGATGTCGATGCAATCGCCGTCGAACCGGGTCTGGCGGAGGGCGAGAGATGTTCGCGCTGTTGGCAGGTCCTTCGGGATGTTGGCTCCCACGAGTATCCAGACGTTTGCGGCCGCTGTGCAGCGGCCATCGACGGTCGGCATTAGGCCGCCGAGTAGGTCGGCGGATTTGTGATGCCACAATGGGCCTTAGTTTTCATCGGAGCGCTGATTGCCTTCGATCAACTTGTCAAACATGTCATGTTGGGGCTGGTCTTCGATCCCCCGACGGTGATCTCGGTCGCATCCTTCTTCAATTTGGTGCCGGTCTGGAACCGTGGCATCAGCTTCGGCCTGTTTGGGGGGACAGAGATGTCGCGCTGGATTCTCGTTGCGCTCGCTCTAGTCATCGTGGTGATGCTGATAATATGGCTGTTGCGCTCGGGTCAGGCTATCGTGCGCTTCGCACTTCTGTTGGTGATCGGCGGGGCCCTCAGCAATGTGATCGACCGCCTGATTTACGGCGCGGTGGTCGACTTCATCGATATCCATGCGTTCGGCTGGCACTGGCCGGCGTTCAACATCGCGGACATGGCCATCTTCTTCGGGACCGCTATGTTGCTGTACGATGGCTTGTTCGGCTCCGCGCGTTCGGTAAAATAGGTCTTCTGATCTGAAACGCGACCCGAGCGATGAACGGACGGATATGACCGCCATGCTTGAGACACCCGCGCGCACCGACGGTTCCACACGTACTCCGTGTGCACTTGTCCTGTTGATGGTCGTAGCGATGGCGCTAGCGGCCTGTGGCGATTCGACAAAGCGCGCCCTCGGCCTGCAGCGCAATGCGCCCGATGAGTTCGCCGTCGTGCCGCGTGCACCCCTGTCGCAGCCGCCTGATTTCAAGCTGCGCCCCCCGCGACCCGGGGCCGAGGACCTGACAACGCTTTCGACACGCGAGCAGGCTCGCCAGGCCGTGTTCCGCAAGGATGACGACACCCGCAAAGTGCGCGGCAATGTCAGGCTGGCGGCTCGCGCGGCACCACGCGATGGCATGCAGCAGGCGACCGCCGGAGAATCTGCATTCCTGTCACGCGCCGGCGCTCTGGAGACCGATCCGCTCATCCGTGCGCAGATCGACCGCGAAACTTCGGTCCTCAAGGATGACAACCAGAACTTCATTCGCGAGCTGCTGGGCCTTAAACAGGATGCGGTCGACGATGTGTTGGACGCGGCCGAGGAATCGCGCCGCCTGCGTGAGAACCAGGCGCTGGGTGTTCCGGCGTCCGAGGGTGAGGTGCCCACGATCTCGCGTAAGCGAAATAGCCTGCTCGACATCTTCTAAAGTGCCGTCGGGGTCGCGCGCGGCCAACCGCCGCCCCAATTTCGCCAAATGTAGCGTTAAAGTGAGCGAATTGCCGGGATTGGCATTGTCGGCGCGTCCTTGCGCGCCATATCTGGCAACGACCTGAATGCGCCGCAGAAAGGACTGCAATCGATGCTCTGGTTTACACGCATGCATGTTCTCCGCGCGATGCTGCTTTTAATGGCATTCGGGTTTCCGGCAATTACCATCGCGCAGGCGCAGGTCTTCAATCCGGCCAACTTCGAACTCGACAACGGCATGCAAGTGGTGGTGATCAAGAATCATCGCGCGCCGGTGGTGACCCATATGGTTTGGTATCGCGCCGGTGCCGCCGACGAACCTGCGGGCAAGTCCGGCATCGCCCATTATCTCGAGCATTTGATGTTCAAGGGAACCGAGACCCACGCGCCGGGTGAATTCTCCCGGATTATCGCTGAGCTGGGCGGGCGCGAGAACGCGTTCACCTCGCAAGATTATACGGGGTATTTTCAGACTGTCGCGCCGCGCCATCTGGGGCTGATGATGGAGCTCGAGGCGGATCGGATGACCGGGCTCGTCCTGACCGACGCGATCATCGAACCGGAGCGGAAGGTGATCCTCGAGGAACGCCGGGCGCGCACGGACAATCGTCCCCGCGCGCTGCTGTCCGAACAGGTGAATGCGGCGACCTGGCTCAATCATCCCTATCGCCTACCCGTGATCGGCTGGGCGCATGAGATCGAGGCCATTACCCGTGCCGATCTCGAATCCTTCTACGAGACGTGGTACGCGCCGAACAACGCAATCCTGGTCGTGTCGGGTGATGTTGACCCGCAAGAGGTGGTGCGCCTTGCGCGGGACACCTACGGAAGGATTCCAGCTAAGACCCTGCCGCCGCGCGAACGCCCGGTGGAACCGCCCCAGATCGCCCCGCGCGAGGTGGTGATGCGCGATGCACGGGTCGACCAGCCGGCCTGGTCGCGTCGTTATCTCGCGCCGAGCTATGTTGCGGGCGATACCTCCCATGCTTATGCGCTTGAACTGCTGGCGGAGATTTTTGGCGGCGGCACAACGGGACGCATCTATCGGTCGGTCGTCGTCGACCAGTCGCTGGCGGTATCGGCCGGCGCGTGGTACTCGCCCGGCGACCTCGATCTCACCACGTTTGGCCTATGGTTTAGCCCGCGGCCGGAAGTCGATGTCGAGACAGTCCAGGCTGCACTGGACGAGCAGGTCGGCCTTCTGCGAGAGGACGGGATCACCGAGGAGGAGCTGGCGCGAGCTAAGCAACGCCTGATCGATAGCACGATCTTCGCGCGCGACAGCGTCGGCGGTCCCGCGCACGTCTTCGGCACCGCGCTGACGACGGGGCAGACGGTCGCGGATGTCGAGGCATGGCCCGAACGGATTCGGGCGGTGACCGTGGAGCAGGTCAATGCAGCCGCCCGCGCGATCTTCGATATGAAACGATCGACCACCGGCATATTGCTGCCGGGTGCGGGAGGGGACCAAACATGACCCAGGCGATAGAGCGTGTGCCCGCGCCGCCGCTGCTTATCTTGCTGGCCTTGATGCTCGCGCCGCTGCCGGCGAAGGCGTTCGACATCCAGCGGGTGATCAGCCCGGGCGGGATTGAGGCGTGGCTGGTCGAGGATCATTCGCTGCCGATCGTCTCGGCGCGTTTCCTGTTCCCTGGCGGCGCGGCAACTGATCCTGCCGGCAAGGAAGGCCTAGCGAACATGGTCTCGGGCCTGCTCGACGAGGGGGCGGGAGAACTCGAGTCCGAAGTGTTCCAGACCCGCCTAGCGGACCAGTCGATCTCCCTGTCCTTTAATGCCACATTCGACGGGTTCGGCGGGCAGGTGAAAACTCTCACGCGAAACCGTGACGAGGCATTCGACCTCTTGCGGTTGGCCGTGACAAGCCCGCGGTTCGATGCGATGGCGGTCGAGCGTGTTCGCGCCCAGATCCAGGCCGGCCTCGCGGCGGGCGCCAGCAACCCGAACCGGATCGCCCAGCAGACATTTCGTAAGGCTGTATTTGACGACCACCCCTACAGCCGGCCCGTGACGGGGACGCCCGAGAGCGTCGCTGCGATCACGCAGGCGGACCTACGCAAGTTCGTGAGCCGGCGCCTTGCGCGCAGCGAGCTGATCATCGGTGTTGTCGGCGATGTGACGGCGGCGGAACTCGGGCCGCTGCTCGATGCGACCTTTGTCGATCTTCCGGAGCGGGCGGAAGCCTTTACCATCCCACAAGCCGAGTTGGGCGCGGCTGGCGAGGTTATTGTCGTCGAGCGCGACATTCCTCAGAGCCGGGTCGTATTCGGCCATCGCGGGCTCTATCGTGACGATCCCGATTACTACGCAGCGATCTTGCTGAATCATGTACTTGGCGGCGGCAACTTTACCTCACGCCTTTATGACGAGGTGCGTGAGAAACGGGGTCTCGCCTATTCCGTGTTCAGCTACCTGCTGCCGCTTCAAAAGGGGCCCCTGTGGATGGGCGGGGCGGGCACTGAGAACGGCGCGGTGGCAAAATCGGTCGACCTAATCCGCGAGCAATGGGTGAATGTGCAGGAATTCGCGATCTCGCAGGAGGAGCTCGACCGGGCGAAAGCGAACCTGATCGGCTCCTTCGGGCTTCGCTTCGACAGCACGATGGCGATCGCGGGGACTCTGGTAGCGGTGCAGTTCCGCGACCTCGGAATCGACTTCCTTAACCGGCGAAACGACCTGATCGAAGCTGTGACACTCGAGGAAGTTCGGCGCGTTGCGCAAAAAGTCCTCGATCCCGCTGCACTGACCGTCGTGGTCGTCGGCAGACCCGAGGGACTCGCGGCGACCCGGACGATCGCCGACGACGGTTGACAGGGAAGAGTGCACCGACATTCTCCGACTCGCCCGATTTGTCCACAATATGGGTCATTGTCGCCGGCCCGGCGGACGACGCAGACTGCCGGTTCGGGCGTGACTGACGGAACCCGCATGTCGGAAATATATACTCAGGATGTTAGCCGCTGCATGGCCGAGGTGATTGGCGACGGCGGCCTCACGGCGGATGCGCTTGCGACGGCACGCGCGGCAGCCTGGGACGTGTGGTCGGCTATGCGTGAGGACATTGCCGAGGAGGGGTTCCCGGCGTTATCGATCGCCGCCCAAGCCGACGATTTGGGTGCGATCTGGGACGCCGCGGCGCGACTTTCCGCCCATTGCAAGACGGTGGCCTTACTCGGCGTAGGAGGGTCAAGCCTCGGTGCAGAGGCGTTGTGCGCGCTTGCACAGAACCCAGCTGTGGATGTGCGGTTTCTCAACAACCCCGATCCAGAAACTCTGGCGCGGTTTCGCGCGTCGACAGATTTTGCGCGGACGGGTATGGTCATGATTTCCAAATCGGGAGGTACTGCGGAGACACTGGCGCTAGCGATGACCCTGATGCCCGACTTGGTGGCACAACGCGGCGCGGATACGGTCGCGGACTATGCGGTCACGATCACCGAGCCTGGCGACAACCCAATCCGACGCCTAGCCGCGCGCTGGGGCGTACCGGTGATGGATCATCCCGCTGACATCGGGGGGCGGTACGCAGCGCTGAGTGTGGTGGGTCTTCTCCCGGCCGCGCTCGTTGGTGTCGACATTGCCGCGGTGCGCGCCGGCGCGGTCGAGGCGCTGAAGGTGAACCTCCAAGGCGTTGTTATTGATGCCGTTCCCGCAGCGGAGGGGGCGGCCGTCTCGCTGGCCCTTTTGCAGAGCCGGGGCGCGCGAATGGGGGTGCTCATGCCCTATTCCGATTCGCTGGCGCCGCTCGTGCGATGGCATCGCCAGCTTTGGGCCGAGAGCATCGGCAAGAGCGGCCGCGGTACCACGCCCATCGACGCACTTGGATCCGTCGACCAACACAGCCAGTTGCAACTCTATCTCGATGGGCCGGACGACAAGATGTTCACCATTATTGCCCAGCCGCTTGATGGACGCGGCGACCGTGTTCCGCCGGAACTGGCATCTCATGCCGGGGCGGACTACTTGGCCGGGCGGACGACGGGCGATCTGCTCGGGGCAGAGCAGGAGGCAACGATCGATACCCTTTGCGCCCATGGCCGCCCGGTACGACGGATCGACGTGGCCCGGATCGACCCTGCGGCAGTGGGCGCACTGATGGTCCATTTCATGCTCGAAACGGTCACCGCCTGTTTCATGCTGGGGGTTGACCCCTTCGACCAGCCGGCGGTGGACGATGGCAAGGAACGCGCACGCGCGCGGCTGGCGGCGTTGAAATGACCATTCGGCGGCTGCCCGAGACGATCGTCAACCAGATCGCCGCGGGTGAGGTGATTGAACGCCCGGCGTCGGCCGTCAAGGAATTAGTCGAGAACGCCATCGATGCCGGCGCGTTGCAGATCGACGTAGTTCTGCGCGACGGCGGACGCTCGATGATTTTAGTGAGCGATGACGGTTCCGGCATGACGCCGGAAGAACTCGGCTTGGCCGTCAAGCGCCATGCGACGTCGAAACTGCCGGACAACGAACTGACGCATATTACCACGTTGGGGTTCCGAGGTGAGGCGCTGCCGTCCATCGGCTCGGTCAGCCGTCTGAGCATCTCCTCGCGCGTGTCCGGGGCCGATGGCTGGCAGATTCACGTTGAGGGTGGTCGGGTGCATCAGGTTCAGCCGGCGGCGCTGGGCAACGGCACCCGGGTCGAGGTGCGTGATCTGTTCTACGCGACGCCCGCGCGGTTGAAGTTCCTGAAGACCGAGCGGACCGAGATGGACCATGCTGTCGACACGGTCCAGCGGCTCGCCATGGCCCATTCGGACATCGGTTTTTCAATCGGGGACGGTGAGCGTGAGCGCTTCGCCAGCTCCGCCACCGAGAATTTGGGTCGGTCTCAGGATGCGCTCCTGCGCCGGCTCGCGGACGTGATGGGTCGCGACTTCGCCGACAATGCGCTGGCCATCGACGCTGAGCGTGACGGCGTGCGCCTCATCGGGCATGCGGGCCTGCCGACCCTCAACCGAAACACGACCAAGCACCAGTATCTGTTCGTCAACGGTCGCCCTGTGCGCGATCGCCTGCTGACCGGGGCGGTACGAGGCGCCTATCAGGATTTCCTCGCGCGCGGGCGGCACCCGCTGGTTGCTCTATTCGTCGAGATCGATCCCGAGATAGTCGACGTAAATGTGCATCCGGCGAAGGCCGAGGTCCGATTCCGCGACCCCGGCATTGTTCGCGGCCTGATCGTCGGTGGGCTGCGGCATGCGCTGGCCGCCGCCGGGCACAGGGCCTCGACCACAGTAGCAGATGCTGCGCTGGGTGCGTTCCGGCAGGGCGGTATGGCAGGCGGGACACCGGGTTTTAGCGGACGCGGCTACGGCGGCGGCCGGGTGCCGGCGGGACTGGCCGAGGCGGCCGCGCAATATATTGCCCCACAGGACGGGACGGGCGTCATTCCAGGCCTAGAATCCGCTCCAGCGGCGCCCGAACCTGCTGATGTCGACATGTATGCGGGCGACGCGGCGGATGCGCTGGCGGCGGACGTAGCCTTCCCGCTGGGCGCGGCGCAGGCCCAGCTGCACGAGACTTATATCGTCTCCCAGACGGCCGGGGGGCTGGTGATTGTCGATCAGCACGCTGCCCATGAGCGGCTGGTGTATGAACGCATGAAGGTGGCGCTGGCGAACGGCCGCGTGGTCCGCCAGGGACTATTATTGCCCGAGGTAGTCGATCTGGACGAAACGGCGGCGGACCGGCTCGCGGCGCGGGCCGACGAGTTTGCCGAGCTGGGCCTCGTCCTCGAGAAGTTCGGGACCGGGGCCGTCGTCGTGCGCGAGGTCCCCGCGTTACTGGGCCAGTCGGATGTCGCGGGGCTGGTCCGTGATCTTGCGGACGATCTGTCGGAGATTGGCGCGGCGCATTCGCTGAAGGAACGGCTGGACGATGTCTGTAGTACAATGGCCTGTCACAGCAGCGTGCGCGCTGGTCGGCGATTGAACCGCGACGAGATGAACGCGCTTTTGCGCGAGATGGAAGTGACGCCTCATGCCGGCCAGTGCAATCATGGCCGCCCGACCTATGTCGAACTTAACCTTGCCGATATCGAGCGCCTGTTCGGCCGGCGTTAACCCGCCGAGGTGCCTATCCTAACCAGATTAGGAAGTTCAGCGACGTGTCGCCATAGCTGCGCGTGTCGACCGGCATAAATTCTGCGCCACAATTGAGTGCCGCGCTGCGGCGCGTTTCGATTACGCACAGCGCCTCCGGCGCAAGCCAGCCCGCGGCAGCGAGTGCCCCCGGCGCGGTCTGGGCCGTATCGCTGTCGTAGGGCGGGTCCAGGAACAGGATCGCACAGGGAGCACCGGCAGTCGGTCGGCCGGCGTCCATCCGCCGGACATCGGCGCGGTCCGACAGGCCTAGCGCGTCGAGGTTGGTCACGATCTGGCGGACCGCCGCCCGGTCGGTGTCGAGAAAGACCGCGTGGTCCGCACCGCGCGACAGCGCCTCGATGCCCAGTGCGCCGGAACCGGCGCAAGCGTCGAGCACCCGCGCACCCGGGAGTTGAGGTGCTTCGGCGAGGCCATTCATGAGGATGTTGAACAGGGCCTCGCGGACCCGGTTGCCCGTGGGACGTGCGTCCGAGCCGGTCGGTATCTCGATGCGGTGTCCGCGGTGGCTACCGCCGATGATGCGCAGACGTCCGGGTTGGGCTGTCATGTGCGGGGTAACTGTTCGGCGAGAATCTTAGGTGTGACTTCCTGTACATGGCCGCGCGGCAGCTTGCCCAGCTGAAACGGTCCATAACCGGTGCGGATTAGCCGGTTCACAGTGTATCCGAGATGCGCCATCAGTCGCCGGACCTCGCGGTTCTTGCCTTCGCGGATCGTGATGGTCAGCCAGGCATTCGCCCCGACCTGGCGCTCGAGCGCAGCGTGCGCGGGCCGGAACTGGGTGCCGTCGATCTTGCCCCCGCGTTCGAGCCGGGCCAGCGCCGCCGCCTCGATCCGACCGTGCACCCGAACCCTATACTGGCGCAGCCAGCCCGTCGACGGCAGCTCCAGCCATCGCGCGAGCGTACCATCGTTGGTCAGCAGAAGCAGGCCTTCGGAGTTCATATCCAGTCGCCCCACCGGCTTGGCGTGGGCCAGTTCGGCCGGCAGTGCGTCGAAGATGGTCGGCCGACCCTCGGGGTCACGATGGGTGGTGAGCCGGCCTTGGGGCTTGTGATAGCGCCAGACGCGCGCAGCGTCGCGTGCGGGCAATGGGTTCCCGTCGATCCGGATGTTGGCGTCGGTCGCGACATTCAGCGCGGGCGAGTCCACCGGTTTGCCATCGAGGGTGACGCGGCCGTCCGCGATCCAGCGCTCGGCCTCGCGGCGCGAGGATACACCCGCCCGCGCAATGACCTTGGCGATGCGCTCGCCCTTGGGTGCGTCGGAATTCATGCGCTGGCGCCGATCGGTTGGTTGCTTTGACTAGCGGGTGGCGGCGTCGATGAAGGCCCGGAAGATTGCATCATCGCCCACCGAGACCTTGTACTCCGGATGCCACTGGACACCCAGCACGAAACGCGCATCCACGGCCTCAATTCCCTCGATCACCCCGTCGGGGGCGACCGCGTTGATCACGATGCGGTCCGACGCGACCTTAGCGGCTTGGTGATGTGCGCTGTTCACCTCGAGCGAGTCTGTGTCGACGATCCGGTGCAGCAACGTGCCGGATCGCACGGAAACGCTGTGGCCGGGCTCGTGGCGTGGGTTGGGCTGCTCGTGCGCGAGCGGTTTCTCGATCTCGTCGGGAATATGCTGGATCAGGGTGCCGCCTAGCGCCACATGCAGAAGCTGCTGGCCGCCGCAGATGCCGAGCAGGGGCATGTCGCGTTCGAGCGCGCCGCGGGTGGTGGCGAGCTCGAATGCCGTGCGCCGGTCCTTGGTGACGACGGTGGGGTGCCGTTCTCCGGCGCCGAACAGGGACGGATCGACATCAAATGCGCCGCCGGTGATGACCAGCCCGTCGATCACGTCGAGATAGTCCTCGGCCCGGTCGGGTTCGTGGGGCAGCGGTAGCGGCAGGCCGCCGGCCTCGGCCACCGCGTCGGTATAATTCTGGCGCAGGGCGTACCAGGGCAGGTTAGAGTAGCTGCCGGGGTCCTCGGAATCGAGGGTGATGCCGATCACGGGTCTGGACATGCGGCGCACTCTACGCGGCACCTGCGCGTCGTTGCAATTTCGCGCTTGCACAGGCACCGTCCGTTCCATGGAAGACGTACGTTACATGCAACAGGCTCTGGCCGCGGCCCGGGAAGCCGCGACGATGGGCGACGTGCCTGTGGGTGCCGTGATCGTCGATTGGGCCGCCTCGCGGATTGTGGCCATCGCGGGAAACCGGGTCGAACAGGACCACGACCCGACGGCCCATGCGGAGTTGCTGGCAATTCGCATGGCCGCGCGGGAATTGTCTGCGCCGCGGCTGTCGGACTGCGACCTGTATGTCACGCTGGAACCCTGCGCCATGTGCGCCCAGGCGATCGCGTTTGCCCGGATTCGCCGGCTGTTCTTCGGTGCCTACGACCCCAAGGGGGGCGGCGTCGAACATGGGGCGCGGATCTTTGAACAGGCGACATGCAATCACGCGCCTGAGATTGTGGGCGGACTCAAAGAGGGCGAATGTGCGGAGATGCTGCGAGCGTTCTTCGCCGCCCGGCGCTGACTGTTCAGGCCTCGCAAGCGACCGCCCGCCAGCCGATATCACGACGGCAGAACCCGTTGGGCCAGTCGACGGCATCGACCGCGGCATAGGCATTCGCTTGGGCCTCGGCGATGCTGGGACCACGCGCTGTGACGTTGAGCACCCGCCCGCCGGTCGCGCGAATTGTTTCACCATCGGCGGCCGTGCCTGCATGGAACACGGTGGCTCCGGTCGCCGCCGCGGCGTCAAGCCCGCGTATCTCCGTGCCTTTCTGGTAGGCGCCCGGGTAGCCATTCGCGGCCAGTACCACGGTGAGCGCCGCATCGTTAGACCAGCGCAGATCGAAGTTTGAAAGTGTGCCGTCGCATGAAGCAACAAGGGCCGGCACGATATCGGAGCGCAGGCGCATCATCAGGACCTGGCATTCCGGGTCGCCGAAACGAACGTTGTACTCGAGCAGCTTGGGACGTCCCCCGTCGAGCATCAGCCCGGCATAGAGGACCCCGTGATAGGGATACCCGTCGGCAGCCATGCCGCGCACGGTCGGCAGAATGATCGTTCCCATCACCTCGGCCTCGAGCTCGGGCGTGAGTGAGGGGGCGGGCGAGTATGCGCCCATACCGCCGGTATTAGGGCCGGTGTCGCCGTCGCCGACCGCCTTGTGGTCCTGTGCGCCGGCCAGCGGCAGGGCGGTCTCGCCGTCGACGAGTGCGAAGAAGGACAGCTCCTCGCCGGGCAGGAACTCCTCGATAACCAGCTCGGCGCCGGCGTCGCCGAAGGCCTTGTCGTTCATCGCTTGGTCTACCGCGTCGAGCGCCTCGTCGACGGTCCGGGCCACGGTGACGCCCTTGCCCGCGGCCAGACCGTCCGCCTTGACCACGATGGGGGCGCCCTGTTCGCGGATATAGGCCCTCGCTGTTTCGGCGTCGGTGAAACGTCCGTAAGAGGCGGTGGGGATGCCGTGGCGGTCGCACAGATCCTTCATGAAGCCCTTGGAACCCTCGAGCATGGCGGCGTCTGCGCGTGGCCCGAAGGCTATGATCCCGGCTGCTTCGAGCCGGTCGACTATTCCGAGAACCAGCGGTGCCTCGGGGCCGACCACGACCAGATCGATCGCCTGTTCGGTGGCGAAGGCAACGAGGCCGTCGACATCGTCGGCGGCAATGGGGAAGCATTCCGCATCTTGGGCGATCCCAGCATTGCCGGGCGCACAATACAGTGCCTCGCAGAGCGGAGAGGCGGCGATAGCCCAGCACAGCGCGTGTTCGCGCCCGCCGCCGCCGACAACGAGAATTCGCATCGGGAGGATCCTTCTTTGGGTCTTTCGTTCTGGAGCCCGCAGTTTGTATCATGGAGGTGATTCGATGAACCAGATGCCCCCCGATACCCCGGACCTACTGGACCAGGTACGCGGCGATAACCAGCCGCCCGTGCTGTCGGTCGCGGACTTGTCAGTGGCGGTCAAGCGCACGGTCGAGGATAGCTTCGCCTGTGTCCGTGTGCGCGGCGAAGTATCCGGCTTCAAGCGTGCGGCATCCGGGCATCTCTACATGACCCTCAAGGACGCTGACGCGACCATGGACGCGGTATGCTGGCGCGGTTCCGCGGGTCGTCTCGAGGTGCAGCCCGAGGACGGGCTCGAGGTGATCGCTACCGGGCGGGTCACGACCTATCCCGCCCGTTCCAAGTACCAGCTCGTGATCGAGCGGCTCGAGGTGGCGGGCGAGGGCGCGCTGCTCAAGATGATTGAGGAACGGCGCAAGCGGCTCGCGTCCGAAGGCCTGTTCGATGCCGACCGTAAGGCCGACATCCCCTTCCTTCCCGGGGTAATCGGCGTGGTCACGTCGCCCACGGGGGCCGTGATTCGCGATATATTGCACCGGCTAGCCGACCGCTTCCCGCGCCATGTTCTGGTCTGGCCTGTCCTGGTGCAGGGCGACAGCGCGGCGGCCCAAGTGACGGCCGCTATCGAGGGCTTCAACCGGATCGCACCGGGCGGTTCCGTCCCGCGACCAGACCTGCTGATCGTTGCCCGGGGTGGCGGGTCGCTCGAGGACCTGATGGCCTTCAACGAGGAGAATGTTGTCCGCGCGGCGGCGGCGAGCGACATCCCGCTAATTTCCGCCGTCGGCCATGAGACCGACACAACGCTGATCGATTTCGCGTCGGACCGGCGTGCACCGACGCCGACTGCTGCGGCAGAGATGGCGGTGCCAGTGCGCAGCGATCTGATCGCTCAGGTAGAGGAAGACGGCGCGCGGCTGACCGGCGCCATGAACCGCCTGGTGCGCAGCCGTGCCCAGGAGGTGACCGCGCTCGGCCGCGGCCTGCCCGCGCCGCGCCGCATCCTCGAGGGTGCGATGCAGCGGATCGACGACTGGGCCGAACGGCTCCGTCCGGCATTGTCGCGGGTCCTGCGTGCTAAGGGCGAGGCGGTGGTCCAGCATGGCCGCAAACTCATGCAACCTGATCAGTATGTCGCGTCCAAGCAACGCGACTTGGCGGCGATGGTGGTGCGCCTCGCGGCCGCCCAATCGTCCGACGCTGCGCGCTTCGAGCGTGACTTGCGCGACGCACAGTCGCTCGGCGATCGTCTCGAACAAGCCTCGAGGCGCGTGCTGGCCGATGCCGAACAGCGGCTTGCCGGTATCGAAGGACTCCTTGAGAGTTACTCGTACAAGGGCGTGCTGGAGCGGGGCTTCGTGCTTGTGCGCGATTCCGCCGGCGCGCCGATCCTGGCGGCCAACGCCCTTGGTCCGGGCGATGCGATCTTGCTGAATTTCCGCGATGACGGCGTCGTCGGCGCTGTCGTCGACAGCGTGGGCGGAGATGCCGCCGTACCGGTAATGCCGCGCAAGCCGAAGCGCGCCAAATCGAGGGCGAAGAAAGAGCTGGGCGATGATCCGCAAGGCTCTCTCCTGTGAGGCCATGGTTCGCGGCGCTGGTCATCCTGATCGTGTCGTGCGGCACAGCGCGCGGGCTCGATCTGCCCGAGACGTTTACGCAGGGCGCGCTGGTGATAGGCACTGCCGAACCGGGCGCGGTCGTGACCCTCGACGGGAAACCGCTGCGCGTCGATCCAGCCTCCGGCAGGTTCGTTTTCGGTGTGGGCCGGGATCGCACGGAAGCGTTCACGCTGGCGATCGAGTATGACGACGGTCGCCGCGAGACCCGGCGGCTTCCGGTCGTCATGCGCAACTACGATATCGAGCGGATCGACGGGTTGCCGGCCCGAAAGGTCACGCCCAATACGGGCGATATGGAGCGTATCCGCCGCGAGGGGCGCCAGATCTCTGCGGCCCGCGCCCGCGACAGCAAAATACCGTACTTCGAAAATGGGTTCGCATGGCCGGCCGTAGGCAGAATCAGCGGGCGGTATGGCAACCAGCGTATCCTCAACGGCGAGCCGCGCCGGCCCCATCTAGGAATCGACATCGCGGCACCGATGGGCGCGCCGGTGCTGGCATCCGCACCTGGGGTGGTGACGCTTGCGGAAGATGACCTTTTCTTCACCGGCGGCACCATCGTGCTCGATCATGGCCACGGTCTGACCAGCATCTACTCGCATCTCGCCTCGATCGACGTCGATCAGGACGAGATGGTGGAGGTGGGGACGCCGATCGGCGCGGTCAGTTCGACGGGACGCTCGACCGGTCCGCATCTCGATTGGCGTATCAACTGGTTCGATGTGCGGCTGGATCCTGAACTGATCGCGGGGCCGATGCCAGTGGCCCGCTAGGCGAGCGCCGCCGGAATTTTCTGTGCTACGAGCTCCGCTAGCGCGCTGGGGTCGTCCCACACCAACTCGACCGCCAGGGTTTCGATGTCGTTCGTATGAGCGAGCGGCAGACGCATGGCGTCCTTCTCCGTCGTCACGAGAGTCGCGCCACCGGCCGAGGCACGGATGCATTCGATCTCGGCGGCGGTGAACCTATGGTGATCGGCAAAGGCATGCGTCGCCGCGATCTCGCAGCCGAGCGCCTCGAGGGTATTGAAGAATTTCGCCGGCCGGGCGATCCCTGCAAAGGCGACCACCCGCCGTCCGGTCCATTCTACACGGTTTGCTATAGGCCGGATCCGGCCCGTGAGCCGGGGAAGCGCGTCGGGCAACCGGGCGGCGATACCAGCGCGATCCTCGCCGACAATGACCGCTGCGTCCGCGCGTGCTAGCCCCTGTGCAACGGGTTCCCGCAGGGGGCCGGCGGGAATCAGCCTGCCGTTGCCGAACCCCGTTTCCCCGTCGATGACGACGAGCGCGAGATCCTTCGCTAGAGACGGGTTCTGGAAGCCGTCATCCATGATGATCAGCCGCGCGCCGTCCGTGATCGCGGCGCGGGCGCCCGCTGCGCGATCCCGAGCGACCCAGGTTGGGGCCGTTCGCGCGAGGAGTAGGGCCTCGTCCCCGACATCCTCATGGTCATGCGTGTCCGGATCGACGCGCACGGGCCCGGCCTGGCGGCCGCCATAACCGCGGGTTAGAAACGCCGTTCCATCGGATCGCATGGCAGCGCAGATACTCCGCGCGACCGGGGTCTTGCCGGTGCCGCCGGCGGTCAGGTTGCCAACGCACAAGATCGCCGCATCGAGCCTTGCGGGGGTCGTGAATGTTTGCCGAAGTGCTCCGGCCCAACCATAGGCGCAACCGAGGGGGCCAAGAATGGTGCCGAGTGGCGACCCGGGCTGGGACCAGAAGACGGGGGTTCTCACGATGCGCCTGCCACGGCCTCGGCGATCATCGGTTGCAGGCGCCGGATCACCAGCTCGATCACCTCCTGCTTGCGACTGGCCGCACCGTCCGCCGCCGCCGCCATGGATTCTGTACGAGCGTAATCCGTCAGGAGTGCACCAACGGTTCGTTCTAGGTCGTCTGCATCGGCCAGCGGTAGGCTCGCGCCGGCGGCCTCGAGCTCGCTCGCGACCGAGCGGAAATTATCGATATGCGGTCCGTAGAGAACAGCGCAGCGCAGCTGGGCAGCCTCGAGCATATTCTGCCCGCCATGGGGAATGAACGAGCCGCCGATGAAGGCGATCGGTGCAATGCGGTAGAGCAGACCGAGCTGACCCGTCCCGTCCACAAGGTAGATGTCTGTGTCGGGGGTGATCGCGTCGTTCTGCGACCAGCGTGCGACCGTCAGGCCGGTGCGGGTGAGGGATTTTGCGATGTCGTCGCCTCGCTGTGGATGGCGGGGCGCCAACAGGGTCAGCAGCCCGGGATGTGATCCGGTGAGTCTGTGATGCACGGCGCCGACCATGTCTTCCTCGCCGTGATGGGTGCTGGCGGCGACCCATGTCGGGCGATCTCCGATCGTGTCCTGCAGCGCGATGAGTGCGCCGGCGGTCGCTGGTAGCCGGGCTGCGGCGAGTTTCAGGTTTCCGGTGATCGACACGTTACGCGCGCCCAGTGCCTCGAGCCGTGCGGCGATCTCCGCATCCTGCGCCAGGATCGTCTCAAAGCAGTTGAACAGTTGCCGGGCGAAGGCGGGTGCCCGTCCCCAGCTCCTGCGCGATTGTGCGGACATGCGTGCGTTCACCATCGCCATCGGCACGCCGGCGCGCTGGGATTCGAGCAACAGGTTGGGCCAGAGCTCGGATTCCACCCACAGCGCGGCCGCCGGTTGCCAATAATCCAGGAACCGCCGAATCCAGGCGACCCTGTCGACCGGGACGAACTGGTGGATCGCCCGCGGCGGGAGCCGATCTCCCATCATGCGTGCCGACGTCACTGTGCCGGTGGTCATCAGGATATGCAGTTCGGGCGCGATCTTCAGGATCCGCTCGATCAGGACTAGGACGGATTGCGCCTCGCCGATGCTGGCGGCGTGGACCCAGATGACCGGGCCGGACGGGCGCTGGATGGACGGGATGCCGCGACGCTCGTCAATGCGTGTGGTCTCCTCCTTGCCACGCATAAGGCGCCGCTGCAGGAGGAGTTCGACCAGCGGCAGTCCGGCGGTGGTGGCGCCGCGATACAGCGCACTGGTGAGCGTGGCGTTGCTCGGAGGCAGGGGCGGATTGGGGTCGGTCATCCGATCGCGCGTTCGGCGTCTTGCGGCCCCGGCTCGCGGAACTGGAGGCGGCTCAGGCGGGCGTAGAGCCCGTCTTGCGTCTGGAGCTCTGCATGGGTGCCGGTTTCGATGAGCCGTCCGTCATCCATCACTAGGATCTGGTCTGCGTTCATGACCGTCGCCAAGCGGTGGGCGATGACCAGGGTCGTGCGGTCAGCCGTCAGCCGGTCGAGCGCGATCTGGACCTGTCGTTCGGATTCCGCGTCCAGCGCGCTGGTGGCCTCGTCGAGGAGCAGAATGGGCGCATCCTTGAGCATCGCGCGGGCTATGGCGATGCGTTGGCGTTCGCCGCCAGACAGGGATGAACCGCGATCGCCGACCAGCGTGTCATAGCCCTCGGGCAGGGCGGAGACGAAATCATGCGCTGCTGCGTTGCGTGCCGCGGCGATCACCTCTTCATCGGTCGCTTCGGGCCGCCCGAAGCGGATGTTCGCGGCGACCGTATCGTTGAACAGGGTGATGTCTTGGCTGACCAGAGCGATGGCATCGCGTAGGGTCGCTATGGTGACGTTCCGGACATCCTGCCCGTCGACTGTCACGGTGCCGGCATCAGCGTCGTGGAACCGAAGCAGGAGGTTCATGACCGTGGACTTGCCGCCGCCGCTGGGGCCGACCAACGCGACGGTCTTTCCCTCGGGCACGGTCAGGCTGATTTCTTCGAGCGCCGGCTTGTCGCCGGCGTAGGTGAAGGTCACCTTGTCGAAGGCGACGCTGCCACCGTCCAACTCGAGATCGCGAGCGTCCGGGGCGTCGACGGTCCGGGCCGGCGTGTCGAGTAGGTCGAAGCTGCGCTGGACGGCGGCCAGCCCCTCCTGGAGGGCAGCATTCAGATTGCCGAGGCTGCGGATCGGCTGATAGGCGAGGATCACCGCCGCTAAGAATCCGACAAACTCTCCCAGCGTGCCGGTGCCTGACAGGATGCGCCATCCGCCGTAGGCCAGGACGGCCGCGACTGAAGCGCCGCCGATGGTCTCGAGGAACGGGTAGGTGCGGGCACGACCTTTCACAGTCTTCATCACCAGATAGTAGATGCGGTCGAACAGCGCGTTGGCGCGTACCCTTTCGTATTCCTCCATTCGGTAGGACTTGATGAGTCGGATGCCCGAGAAGGCCTGTTCGAGGTTGGACGTTAGTTCGCCCATGCCGGTCTGGGCGTTGGTCGAGGCGCGGCGCAGGCGCCGTCCGATCCGGATGATGGGCCGGCCGGCGAGCGGGAAGGTGATCACGACGATGATCGCGAGCAGCCAGTCGAGATAGAACATCATGCCGATCAGTGCGGCCGCCGTCACGAGGTCGCGGGCCATAGCCGTCAGTGTACGCGAAAGCGCATCGCGCATCAGGTTCACGTCGTTGGTGAAGCGCGAGATCAGCTTCCCGGTCGATGTGTCTTCATGGGCCTGCATGTCGGCCTGCATCAGGTGTGCGAACATCGCCTTCTGGATGGCGTTGATGACCCGCAGGGCGACGGACTGGCTCAGGACACTCTGCCCGTAGGAGGCGATGCCCTTGATGAAGGTGACCAGAATGATCGCCGCGGGCATCATCCAGACGACGTTGGGGTTCTTCGCTTCTAGCAGGTCGATTGAGGTCTCGATCAGCTTCGGATAGGCTGCCGATGCACCCGCAACGACGATCATCAGGCTCACCGCCATGGCGACGCGACCCTTGTAGGCACTCATCCAATCGCGCCACATCCTGCCGATCAGATGGCCGGTACTGTCCGTCCCGGTGTTCTGCGGGGTTTCCTGCATGTCGCGGTTGCCGCCGCCTCCGTTGGTCACGCTCGGAATCGAGCCATATGCGCCGTTATCGATGCAAGCGTAACATGATGCGGAACACCGGTGTTCCGGCGCGGGTCAGACAGGCCTGTTGCGATTCCCGCTGCAATGCTAAAGCTAGCTCTATCGCGCATATTGCGATCAGCGAGGAATTCGATGTCCGCAGTCGAGAATCTTGGCGATCTTCTACACAGGAATTGCCCGAATTGCGAAACCGATAATTCGGATCGTACCGCACTCCGCTATTCGTGGCAGGAATGGCAGCTGCGTGAATGTGGGGCGTGCGGGTTCGTGTATCTGGAAAATCCGCCGGATTACGCAGACTTCAAGGTCGCGTTCGCATGGGAAAAGAACCATGGCGACCGCAAGGTCCGCATGCGCAAGGAATATCCGCTCGCCTACGGAATCTCGAAGGCATGGCGCAAATTCTATCGCTGGGCAGTGCGCAAGCCCGACAAGCTGACCAACCGGATCAAGAGGTGGGTGCCACCTGGCCTTGTCGTCGACGTGGGCTGCGGCAATGCTGATCGTTTGCTGAGCCTGCCGGCGCAATATGAGACCAGCGGGATCGAGATATCCAAAGCGCTGGCCGAGGAGGCCGGGGCACTCTTGGCCACGCGCGGCGGGAGCATCACCAACCTGCCGGCCGTCGAGGGGCTAGCGACCTACGAGACCGAGACGGCTAGCGGCGTCTTGATGCGCTCCTTCCTGGAACACGAACATAAGCCCGTCGAGCTGCTCTCGCATGCGGCGCGGGTGCTCAAACCCGGCGGCGTGGCGATCATCAAGGTGCCGAACATCTCGTCCATCAACCGTCGGGTCATGGGTTCGCGCTGGTGCGGCTTCCGCTTCCCGGGGCATGTCAATTACTTTACGCCGAAGAGCTTGCGCGCGATGGTCGCTGATGCGGGGCTGGCGATCGTCGGGTTCGGTTTCTTCGATCGGTTCCCGTTCAGCGATAATATGTGGATGGTCGCGCGCAAGGACGGCTGACGCTATTACGGAACAGAGGCCGACATGATGCGAATCGATATCATCGACCGGGACGACATGAACCCGGACCAGGCCCGCGTGTACGACGCGGCCAACGAAAACGGCGGACCCGTGGGCGGGCCCTTCCACGCCTATATCCGCATCCCCGATCTGTTTCAGGCGGCGCAGGACATGCGCCACACACTTGGCGTGGGGCCGCTGAGCGAGCGCGAACGGCTGATCGTCTTCATGGTCGTCGCCCGTCACTGGAACGCGCGCTATCCCTGGTTCGCCCAGTCGCGCAACGCGCTGAAGATCGGCATAGAGCGCGAGATTGTAGATGCGATCAATGCGCACACGGTGCCGGACCTGTCGGACGACCGCGAGAGCGCCTGCTTCGAGGTCGCGAGCGAGCTGATGAAAACGAACAGGCTCAGCGATGAGTCCTATGCCGTCGCCGGGGCGGTGATGGGCGAGACGGACCTGATCGCCCTCGTCGCCGCGTCGGGACAGTTCGTGATGACATGCTGCACCGCGAACGCCTTCGAGGTCGACCCGCCAGCCGATCAGCCGGTTCCGCTCAAAGCCTGACTAGTCTGTTGCCGCGCCGGCACGTGCGCCGGCGCTATAAGTGATCGCGGCGAGATGGGACACGAAAAGGTCGGTGCAGTTCTCCCATGAATATTCAAGCGCATGGGTGCGGCACTGGGCGGGTGTGGCCCGTTCCATCGCCACGCTGACGGCGGCGGCAAGGTTTTCGTCGAGGCACCCCGGGCCATTAACGCCGACGACGTCCAACGGGCCGGGCACTGGATAGGCGGCCACGGGAACCCCGCAGGCCAGCGCTTCAAGCATCACCAGCCCGAAAGTGTCGGTGCGGCTGGGAAAAACGAAAACATCCGCTGCAGCGAAATGGCGGGCGAGCGCCTCGCCATGTTGTTCGCCAACGAAAACTGCGTCGGGAAACAGGCGCTCGAGTTCACTGCGCTGTGGGCCGTCTCCCACCACGATCTTGGTGCCCGGGGTCTCGAGTTCAAGGAAGGCCGCGATATTCTTCTCGACGGCGACGCGGCCGGTATAGAGCTGCAGCGGTCGGGGCAGATCGCTTATTGCTGCGGGCCACTCGTCATGGGGTCGGAAACGGAACAACTTGGTGTCCACGCCGCGCGTCCAGCGCGCAGTGTTTGTGAAGCCCCAACCGCGCAACTCGTGATCAATGGTAGCGGTTGCGACCATGACCTTGTGGGCGCGCCCGTGGAAGCGGCGCAGCCAAGCGTAAGTCCAGGCAACCGGGAAGCGCGTGCGCGCATGAATATACTCGGGAAACTTTGTGTGGAACGACGTGGTGAAGGGCCAGCCGGCCCTGCGGCAGGCGCGTGCGGCGGCCTGACCGATGGGCCCTTCGGTCGCAATGTGGACGGCGTCGGGTTTGAATTCAGCGATCAGTTCGCTGGCTCTTGGACCCGGCCGCAACGCCAGTCGGATCTCGGGATACGTTGGACAGGGGATTGAGCGGAATAGGTCGGGCGTGATGGTCAGAACCTCGTGACCCGCCCGCAGCAGATGTGTGACAACGTTGTCGAGGGTCCGGACAACGCCGTTGATCTGCGGGTGCCAAGCGTCCGTCGCGAGAATAATCCGCATCGTCTAGCGCAGCGGCAGCTGACGGATGCAGGCTTGGTCCACGATTTCAAGTTGGCCGTTGCTGTATTCGATTAGTGCGTTGCCACTCCCGACCCAGTCGACCTCGTTGTAGTGGAGCACCCGGTTTGTCTCGTGCATTTCGGCATGATGGGTGTGTCCGCACACAGGCCCGTCGGCGCCGCGCTTGCGGGCCTCATCCGCGACCACTTCCTCGAAGCGACTGGCAAACTGGACGGCGTTCCAGATCGTGTACTTGAGGAATGATGAGGGCGACCAGTGGCGCAATTCTAGGAGTCGGCGTCCCTGGTTCATCCAGTAATTCATACCCTGCACGAAGTTGTGGACCCAGTCGTCGACCAGTAAGAGACAATGTGCGTAGAGCAACACGGCGCTGAACTGATCGCCGCGGGTAATCCACAAACGCCCGCTGCCGGCCGTTATGTGGAAGGCTTCCTTTTGGAGTTTGATACCACCGAGCATCATGCCGGTCGCGTCAGTCGCCGCCGCCCGCGACGGTCATCCCGTCGATGCGGACCGTCGGGCTGTTGGTGCTGAAGTGGAAGTTGAGGTCGTCGGCGCGCCGCATCTCCGCGAACATCTGGTTCAGGTTTCCGGCGATGGTAAGTTCAGTCACGGGGAAGCCGATTTCGCCGTCCTCAATCCAGAAGCCTGATGCGCCGCGGCTGTAGTCGCCGGTGACCCCGTTGACGCCCATGCCCATCAGCGAGGTAATGTACAGGCCGGATCCAATGTCGGCGATCAGCTCCGCCGGGCTTTGATCGCCGGGCGTCATATAGAGATTCGATGGCCCCGGCGAGGGCGGGCCCGAGGTTCCGCGACCGGCATGTCCCGTGGTCTCGAGCCCCAGCTGCCGACCCGATGCGAGATCGAGCAGCCAGGATGTCAGCACGCCGTCCTTCACGATCGATTGTTTTGTGTTAGCGATGCCTTCAGCGTCGAACGGTTTTGAGCGAAGGCCACGGTGGCGGTGCGGATCGTCGACGATCTCGATGTCAGGGGCGAAGATCCGTTCGCCCAATTTTTCCTTCAGGAAACTCGTGCCGCGGGCAATCGCCGGGCCTGTGATCGCACCGGTGAGGTGCCCGAGTAGGCTGCCGGCGACGCGGGGGTCATAGACCACGGGCACCTGTGTTGTCGGCATGCGCCGCGCACCAAGGCGTGCGACGGCCTTCTCGCCCGCTCGCTTTCCGACCGTTGCGGGGTCCTCGAGGTCCGCTATATGGACCGTGTGGGCAAAGTCGTACTCGGATTCCATGCCGGCGCCCTCGCCGGCGATCACCGAGACGCTGATGCCCGTGTTGGTGCGGCCATAGTCTTCGGCGAAGCCGTTGCTCGCCGCTAGGCAGATACCGGTATAGCTCCAGCGCGCCTGCGCACCTTCCGAATTGGTTACGCCCTCGACCGCGCAGGCGGCGTCCTCGCATGCGCGTGCCATCTCGACCAGCGTCTGGCCTGCAGGTTCGTCCGGGTCGACCATGTTGAGGTCGGGAATTTCGGTCACGAGCTGGTCGGGATCGGCGAGGCCGGCCCAGGGATCGTCGGGCACGGCCGCGGCCATGCCGAGAGCGCGACCGACGAGTTCGTCTAGTACATTCTTGGAGAAATCGGTGGACGACACGATCGCCTGTTTCCTGCCGCGGAAGACCCGCAAGCCAAGATCGAAGCTCTCCTGGCGTTCGAGCTGTTCGATCTCGCCGAGCCGTTGGGAATGTGAAATCGATGTCGAGCGGATCAGGACCGCGTCGGCGGCATCGGCCCCGCGCCGGGTGGCATCGCTAACTAGGTCAGCTAGGCGGTCGCGGTCGTCGGGTGAAGCACTGTCGGACATGATCTTTCTTCGCGCCGCGGCGCGCCTATTCTGGGGTGGGCCGGCGCGATAGCATACCGGGGGCAAAAAACTCGATGATTCCGATGACCGTGACAGGCGCGAGCGTGGCCCACGTTATCACGGCCCTAGTGGCCCGGTTGAAGGCTTCGGCGGTGCCCATCAGCCCCAACAGCGTCACGACGGACATGGTGTTGACCGGCGCAACAGCAACAATTGCTTCCATGGCCCTTTCCCCTCTTTCGGTGGGCGGCCAAACGCGGTGACCCTATTTCCAGATCGGCTTACCCGATCCCGGCAGCCCCAGATCGTTCCACATCGCGGAGACTTTTTCGACCACCTCTTCTTCCATGCGGATCTGGCGGCCCCATTCGCGGTTAGTCTCAGGCGTAATCTTGTTGGTCGCGTCGAGGCCGATCTTGCTGCCTAGACCCGAGACGGGCGAAGCGAAGTCGAGATAGTCGATAGGTGTGTTCTCGACCAATGTGATGTCGCGGGCCGGGTCCATGCGGGTTGAGACGGCCCACATGACATCCTTCCAGTCGCGCGCGTCTATGTCATCGTCTACCACGATGACCCATTTCGTATATATGAATTGGCGCAAATAGGACCACACGCCCATCATTACGCGCTTGGCGTGGCCCGGATAGGCCTTGCGCATTGATACAACCGCGATGCGGTAGGAGCAGCCCTCGGGCGGTAGGTAAAAATCGGTGATCTCGGGAAATGCTTGGCAAAGAAGCGGTACAAGCACATCGTTAAGCGCCTCGCCCAGCACCGAAGGCTCGTCGGGCGGCCGGCCCGTGAAGGTTGACAGATAGATCGGGTCGCGGCGCATGGTGATTGCGCTGACACGGAAGACCGGGAACTGCTCGACGGAATTGTAGTAGCCGGTGTGGTCGCCATACGGGCCCTCGTCGCCATATTCGTCGAGGGAAACATGCCCCTCGATAACGATCTCGGCCGAGGCGGGCACCTTGAGGGGCACCGTCTTGCAGTCGACCAACTCCAGCCGCTTGCCGCGCAGGAGACCTGCGAACTGATACTCGGACAGATTGTCGGGGACTGGCGTGACCGCGGCGATTATTGTCCCCGGATCGGCGCCGATCACGGCGGCTGCCGGCAGGGGTTCGGGCCGCTTCGCCTTCCAGCGGGCGTGGTGCTGGGCGCCGCCGCGATGCTTGAGCCAGCGCATATAGGTGGATTTGGGTCCCGTCACCTGCATCCGGTAAATGCCTAGGTTGAAGGCGTCCTCGCGCTTGCCGTCTGGGTCCGGGCCCTGGGTTACCACCAATGGCCAGGTGATGAGTGGCGCCGGTTCACCGGGCCAGCAGGTCTGGATCGGAAGTTTACCGAGGTCGATCTCGTCGCCGGTCCAAACGATATCGTGCACCGGCCCCAACGAGACCGACTTTGGGCGCATGGCCATCACCTTGCGCAGGATTGGCAGCTTGTCCCAAGCATCGCGCAGGCCGCCGGGCGGCTCGGGCTGGCGCAGGAAGGCCAACGTCTCGCCGATCTCCCGCAGTTGGTCCGGTTCCCGGTCCATGCCCCAGGCGACACGTTCGACGGTGCCGAACAAATTGACCAGCATGGGGATCGGGCTCGGGTTGCCGTCGTCGGCAATCACGTTCTCGAACAGCACGGCCGGACCGCCCTCGGCGAGAAGGCGAGTCTGGATTTCGGTCATCTCGAGGTTGGCTGCGACCGGGCGAGTAACCCGGACTAGGCGGTCCTCATGTTCAAGGCGTTGGATGAATTCCCGTAGGCTGGCATATGGCATGGCGCTGGACTTAGAGCGGTCTGACGTCCGCGCGTCAAGAACCGACGCCGTTCCATGGCTTGCCGATTCGGGCCCGCCGAACGACAATGCGTTGATGAATGCCGACCCTTTCGAAACCGATCCCGCCCTCGCGCGCGCTGTTGGTTATCCCTACGACATCACCAATCACTCCTTCACCTTTGTCGACGGGGCGGCGGCGCTATTCGACCCGGCGCTGCGCAGCGGGCGACGGCCGGTGATCGGCTACGGGTCGAACCAGTCGCCGATCCGCCTTCGTCAGAAGTATGGAACGGAGCATGCGCCGATCCCCGTCCAGCGTGCCTGGCTCGACGATCACGATGTCGTCTTCTCGGCTCATTTTTCAAGCTATGGTTCATTGCCGGCGGCACTGCGCTACGTGCCCGGGACGCGCGTGGCGGTTGCCGTAAACTGGCTGAGTGAGGTTGAGCTTGCCGTGATGCACCCGACCGAGATCGACAGCTATCATTTTGCGCGGCTGACCGGGATCTCTCTCGCGTTGGACGGCGGCGAGACGATTGAAGCCGCATGGGCCTATTTGAGTTTCCGAGGTCATGTGGGCGAGGACGCGCAGCCGTTCGCGCTCGCGGAAGTTGCCGCAGAGGGGCGCCAGCTCACCGCCATCACCCAGCGCGAGGCGCTGGCGCTGATGCGGGATCGGCTCGCGCCCGGTGAGCCTCTCGATGCGTTCGTGCGCGCCCATATCGACGACCCCGCGATACGTGCTGCGCGGGTCCGCGCACTTGAGGTTACCGCGGTCCCGGTTTTTCATGCTGCCCACGAGGTCGAGGCGGTCTAGGCTCGATCTGGCCTACGGGCAGGCGTCACGCGATCAGCCGGCCTGCAATCGCGGAGGCGAACACGATCAGCCCAAAGTCCCGATTAGACTTGAACTTTGCTAGGCAGTCCTTTGCGTCGTCGAACTCGATGGTAATGGTTTGCCAGGCGAGGTGGGCCGCTGCGAGGGTGAGGCCAGCCCAGTAGGGCCAAGTGAGCGCTGTCATCCAACCGGTCGCGACCAGCAGCGCGATGGTGACAATGTAAAAGCCCGCGACTGAGGGCCGCGATTTCGAGCCGAGCAGGCGTGCCGTCGACTTGATACCGACCAGCGCATCATCTTCCTTATCCTGATGAGCGTAGATGGTGTCGTAGCCCAGCGTCCAGAAGAAGCCGGCAGCGTAGAGGACGAAAGCGGCCGGGTCGAGCTCGGCGCGCACAACGGCCCAGCCGAGCAGCGCGCCCCAGTTGAATGTCAAGCCGAGCCAGGCCTGTGGCCACCAAGTGATCCGCTTCATGAGCGGGTAGGGGACGATCAGCACCAGGCTGAGCGTACCGATGGCGATAGCGAAAATGTTAAACTGGACTAGGATCGCAAAGCTGAGCGCTAGCAATGCTGTCAGGAGGGCGAGGGCCGCGCGCACTGACACCGCGCCGCTGGCCAGGGGCCGGTCCGAGGTGCGGGTCACGCGGGCATCCAAGTTCCGGTCGAAGAAATCGTTGATCACGCAACCTGCACCGCGCATCAGGATTGCGCCGATCCCGAACAGCGCCACCCAAAGAAGGTTGGGCCACGTGCCGGACTGGGCCGTAATGGTGAGCGCCCACCAGCCTGGCAGCAGCAGTAGCCAGGTACCGATCGGCCGGTCAAGGCGCATCAGCCGGGCGAAGGGACGTGTTCCCGCCGGGGCGTAACGGTCGAGCCAGTTGCCTCGGGGGATGTCGCTGACGTTATGATGGGGAGCGTTGCGCATGGCGCGTTTTTAGCCCAGACGGGGGTGCGTCCCCAATCCCGGAATTTACTAATGGCGGATTCAGAACTCAGATTTACGCGCATCCGGCTGTTCGTTGAAGACGACTTGGCCGTCGGAGGCGCCATCGTATTGGGCCGTGACCAGAGCCACTATCTGCAGAATGTCATGCGCCGAGGTGTCGGCGACCGGGTCGCGCTTTTTAATGGTCGGGATGGCGAATACTGGGCGGAACTCATCGAGATGCGCCGCGCCGCCGCGCGGGTGAGCGTGTCAGGTCAACTGCGCACGCAGGTGTCGGAACCGGATGTCTGGCTCACCTTCGCGCCGATCAAGCGCGCTGCGGTCGACTTCATGACGACGAAGGCGACAGAACTCGGTGTCGCCCGCCTGCTGCCGGTGCTGACGGCGCGGACAAATTCCGAACGCGTCAACACGCGGCGCCTGCGCGCGAACGCCACCGAGGCGGCGGAACAGTCCGAGCGGCTGAGCGTGCCGGTCGTCGACGAACCGGTGCGCTTGCCGGCACTTCTCGCGGCGTGGCCAGCTGAGCGCTGCCTGCTGGTCGGCGACGAGACCGGCGCGGGGCGGCCGATCGCGCAGGTCGCCGCCGAACTGTTGAGTGATGCTCGGGTTGTGCCACCACTAGCGGTTATGACGGGACCGGAGGGCGGATTTGTTCCTGAGGAGCTTGACCAATTGCGCGATCTCCCCTTTGTTATTCCCGTCGGGTTGGGGCCGCGCGTGCTGCGCGCCGACACGGCTGCGCTCGCGGCCCTCGCCGTCGTTCAAGCCGTTGCCGGGGACTGGCGTTCTGGGCGCATGGGTTAACCAAGACCAGTCGGGACATTCATCATGGCAGCACCGTCATCGGGCGGCGGCCCCGTCATCGAATCCAAGGATCAGCTCATCGCGTGGTTTGCCGAGGGCGAGAAACCGCGTGCGGACTGGCGGATCGGGACTGAGCACGAGAAGTTTGCGTTCCGCCAGTCCGACCATGCTCCGCTGTCCTATGACGGCTGTCCCGGGATCCGCGACCTGCTTGAGGGGCTGCAGCGATTCGGCTGGGTGCCGGTATACGAGGGTGAGAATGTCATTGCGCTGACCGGCGACAGCGGTGCGAATATATCGCTCGAACCGGGTGGCCAGTTCGAGCTCTCCGGCGCGCCGCTCGAGACCCTGCATGAGACTTGCGACGAGGTGCACGAACATCTCAAGCAGCTACGTGAGATCAATCGCGAGCTCGGCGTCGCCATGCTCGGGCTCGGCTTCCATCCGTTCCTGAAGCTCGAGGACGCTCACTGGATGCCCAAGGGCCGCTACAAGGTCATGCGCGAGTATATGCCGAAGGTTGGGTCTATGGGGCTCGACATGATGCTGCGTACTTGCACGGTGCAGGTGAATCTTGACTTCGAGAGCGAGACCGACATGGCACGCAAGATGCGTGTCAGCATGGCGTTGCAGCCAATCGCCACGGCGCTGTTCGCCAATTCGCCCTTCAAGGAGGGCAAGCGCACGGAGTATCTCAGCCTGCGCAGCCATGTCTGGACGGACACCGACAATGACCGGTCGGGCATCCTGCCCTTCGTCTTCGACGCCGACTTCGGCTATGAGCGTTACGTCGACTATGTGCTCGATACCCCGATGTATTTCGTTTATCGCGATGGCGCCTATATCGACGCGTCTGGCCAGTCCTTCCGCGATTTCATGGACGGCAATCTAGCGGTGCTGCCGGGCGAGCGCGCCACCATGGGCGACTGGACCGATCACACCACGACGCTGTTTCCCGAGGTGCGGCTCAAGCGCTTCATCGAGATGCGTGGCGCTGATGGCGGGCCGTGGCGGCGGGTCTGTGCGCTTCCGGCCTTCTGGGTGGGGCTGCTCTATGACTCAACGGCGCTTGATGCTGCCCACGACATGATCGCCGACTGGACCGCTGACGAGGTAACCGAAATGCGCAACAACGTACCGGCCCGGGGGCTGGCGACACCGTTCCGCAACCGCAGCCTGCTCGACCTAGCCCGCGAGGCGATGGAGATCTCGCGCACGGGCCTACGTAACCGCGCACAGCGCGACTTCTGGGGGCAGGACGAGACCCATTTCCTCGCTACGCTGGAGCAGATTGTGGATAGCGGCCTCACGCCCGCCGAGAATAAGCTCGCGGCTTTCGAGGGCCGCTGGGATCACGACGTAAACCGGGCGTTCGAGGAGTACGCTTGGTAGGAGTTGGTCACGCAGATGGTGATAGTCTGTGCAGCTTACACTGTATACTCGGAACGTCTTTAGAACCTACCCGCCTCGGCGGAACGGGCTCCATAGCACAAGCGCCAAGGCCACAGCGATGAGGCCCACGATCGCGGAGACGAAGAAGGTGTCCCGGAATGCTAGCGCTGTCGCTTGGGCCGCGACCATGCGGCCTAGATAGAGGGTCGCCAGCGGTCCCTCGATCGTGTCGGGCAGGCCGGTTGCGGCCAGCATGTCGCTCACACCGGCTAGCAGGCCGCTGGTGATCGTGTTTGCCTCCGTCTGGGTGGCGGCTAAAACCTCGCTGTACACCGACGTACGTCGCTCGATGAAGATCGCCAGCAGGTTGATCCCGAATGCGCCGCCCATCTGGCGGGTGAAGTTGAGCATACCGTTGGCCGTGCCCATCTGTGCCGGTGGCGCGGCTTGGAGTCCCGCCGAGGTGACCGGCGGGAACAGCATGCCTTGGCCGATACGGCCAAGCCCGACCAGTGCCGCAAAGGTAATGAAGGCGGTGTTTGGGTCGGAGAAACCCATCAGCCATGTCGATATGGAGAACAACAGGAACCCGACCGCAATCGGGATGTAGGGCGGAATTAGGTCTGAGACGCGGCCGGCGAGCGGCAGCATGAAGCCCATGATCAGACCACCGGGTACGAGTAAGAGGCCGGCGCGCAGGGGGGTGTAGTTCTGGACGAGCTGCACGAAGACCGGCTGCAGGTAGAAGGAACCGAATAGCATCGCGCCGAACAGAAACGAAATCATGTTGGCGATCGCGAAGCGTGGCCGGGCTAGCAGGCGCACATTGAAGATCGGGTCGTCGGCAAACAATTCCCAGGTGATGAACATGATCGCCGCACCTAGCCCCGTTCCGAGCATCGTCAGGACGAAGTTTGAGTTCCAGCCCTTTAGCTGTCCGTTCGATAGCCCGGTTAGGGTGGCCGTCAGGAAGGTGGCGACGAGGAGAAACCCAATCCAGTCGAGCCGGGTGCGGACGGCATTCCGGTCGCGCGGCTGCAGGATGACGGAAGCGAGCATCATTGAACAGAAGGCGATGGGCAGGGCTACATAGAAGGTGAAGCGCCAGTCGAAGAGGTCGATTGCGATACCGCCGAACCAGGGGCCGAGCCCAGGGCCGAGGACGAAGCTGATGCCGAACAGGCCGGCGACCATGGCGCGGCGGTTGGGCGGAAACACAGAGAACATAGCCATCATGGTGAGCGGCAGGATGATGCCGGCGGCAAGCCCCTGGGTCGCGCGCGCGAGGACGACGACAACGTAGGTCTGAGCTGTGCCGCCCGCGATCGATGCGACGAAGAACAGGGCCATCATCGCCACGAAGACATAGCGCGCGCCGAAGGTGCGGGTTAGCCAGTCGCTGGGCAGCATGCCCGCGGTCATCGCGGCGAAGAAAGCGGTCGCCATCCATTGGGCTTGGTCCTGTCCGACGCCGAATGCCCCCATGATATCGGGTACCGCGACATTGGTGATTGTGCCGGACAGGGCGAGGGCTAGGGAGGAGGACAGGCAGGTGGTCACCACGAGCCAGCGGTGGGCGAAACTCATCGCCGCCGGCGACTTGCCGGCCGCAGGCATGGCGGCGTCGGTCACCGCCCCGGGATCGCGATGTTCACCACTGCCATCATACCCGGGCGCAGCACGCCCCGGGTCTCCTCTATGGTGATGCGAACCGGCAGGCGCTGGGTGACCTTGGTGAAGTTGCCGCTCGGATTGGGATTCGGCAGCAGTGCGAACTCGCTGGTGGCGGCTTGCCCGATGCGCGCGACGGTGCCGGTGAAAGTCCGGTCCGGGAAGGCGTCAATGACGATGTCCACCGGCATACCGGGGGCCAGATGCCGGATATCCGTTTCCTTGATATTTGCCTCGACCCAGACGAGTTCGGGATTGTGGACCAGCATCAGCCGTTGCCCAGGGCTGACGAACTCGCCGCGATCCACGAAGGTCTCAGAGACGACCCCGTCTATGGGGCTCTTGATCGTGCGGTCGGCCGCGTCGAGTGCCTGCTGATCACGCTGGGCGACGACCTCTGCCTCCCCGTGGCGGAGCGCCTCCATCCGGCTGGCGAGCACATTAATCTCGCCGCGCGCCGCCTCGGCCTCGCCGACATCCGCCAGAGCGGCGGCGAGATCGGCCTGAGCCTTCTCGTGTCGCTCCTGAGCGCGGCTTAGCTCGTTCCGCGCCTGATCAAGGCGCTGGCGCGAAACGATCTCCTCGGCGAGCAATGTTCGCGTCCGCTCGAAATTCATCCGGGCCAGCTCGAACTGTTCGCGGCTTGCCTCCACCGCTACGCGCGCGGCGTCGGCCCGGGAGCGTGCAGCCTCGACGCGGCTGGCCGTGGTTCGGTCGATTAGATCGATTTGGGAGGTTATCTGCTCCCGCTCCGCCGCTAGGGCCGCGATGCGGGCGCCATACTCGGTGAGCTTGAGCCGGGATTCGCGGGAATCGATCTTGACGAGTAGTTCTCCGTGCTTGATTCGGTCGCCTTGGATGATCGGCAGGTCGACGACCCAGCCCGCGACCCGGCTCGAGATTGCGATGGTATCAGCTTGGATTCGCGCGTCGGTCTCGCTGACATGGGCCCATTGCCAATAGCCCCAACGTCCGGCACCGGCAATGGCGGCTAAGACGATTACGGCGATGACGGCGTAACGCGCACCGGCACCGATACGCGGCATGCGCAGGGGCGCCTGATCGGTGCTTGCACCTTTGGCCATGTGGGGCAGATGTCCTTCGTTGGGCATGCCGTCTCCGCTCGGATCGTCACAACCGCCAGCGACGATGGGTTGCGTCGTTTGTAGTGCCTATTCTGTATCGGGCCAGAATAAGAAACAAATCACCATGCAAAATTCGCATGGCTGGCGTGACAACTGCCGGGGTGAATTCCGGTCGGGTCGCGTGTCCGCGCGGGTCAAACGGCGGTGCCACCAACCGTCATGGATTCGAGGAACATGGTTGGTTGACCGACCCCGACCGGAACGGACTGACCGTCCTTGCCGCAGGTGCCGACGCCGTCGTCGAGGCAGGAATCGTTGCCGATCAGCTTGACCCGTGTCAGCGCGTCCGGCCCGTTGCCGATCAGGGTCGCGCCCTTGACCGGCGCGCCGAGCTTGCCGTCCTCGATTAGATAGGCCTCGGTGCAGCTGAACACGAATTTGCCATTAGTTATATCGACCTGGCCGCCGCCGAAGTTGACCGCGTAGATGCCAGTCCTCGCCGCCCTGATGCATTCCTCAGGATCGGCCGTGCCGTCCAGCATGTAGGTGTTGGTCATGCGGGGCATCGGGTTGTGGGCGAAGGACTGGCGGCGGCCGTTCCCCGTGGGCGCCATGCGCATCAGTCGCGCGTTCATCCGGTCCTGCATGTAGCCCTTCAGGATTCCGTCCTCGATCAGCACGTTATGGGCGCTCGGAGTGCCCTCGTCGTCGATGGTGATCGATCCGCGCCGGTCGGCTAGGGTGCCGTCGTCGACCACCGTCACGCCCGGCGCCGCGACCCGCTCGCCCAGAAGAGTTGAGAAGGCTGATGTCTTCTTTCGGTTGAAGTCGCCCTCCAGCCCGTGTCCGACCGCCTCGTGTAAAAGGACACCGGGCCATCCCGGCCCGAGTACGACCGGCATCTCGCCGGCCGGCGCCGGCACGGAGTCCAGATTGACGAGCGCCTGGCGCAGCGCCTCGTCGACCTGGCAGCGCCAATTCTCGGGCGCGATCCACTGGTTGTATGCGGCGCGACCGCCGACCCCGTGGGACCCCGTCTCCTGTCGATCACCGTCGCCGACCATCACCGAGATGTTTAGGCGGACGAGCGGCCGGATGTCCGCCCGGCGGTCGCCGCCGGTACGCACGATCTGGACGGCTTGCCAGTTGCCCGACAGCGATGCCGTGACCTGGCGGACACGTGGGTCTCTGGCGCGGGCATAGGCGTCTATTTCCGTCAGGAGCGCCACCTTGTCTTCGAAGACTATCTCGCCGAGTGGATTGACGTCTGTGTAGAGGTCGCGGTTCGTGTGGGCGGGAGTCTCGGCCACGGTTCCGTTATGGCCCGTGCGGACTGCGCGCACCGTTTCGCCCGCCCGGGCGATGGCGTCCTCGCTCATCTCGGTCGAGTGGGCGTATCCCGTCGCCTCGCCGGAGACGGCGCGCAATCCGAAACCTCGGGAGGTGTCAAAGTTGGCGTTGCGCACGCGGCCGTCGTCGAAGGTGATGCTTTCGGTCTGGTTATACTCGAGAAAGAGTTCCCCGTCGTCGGCCCCGTCCAGTGCACAATCGACCCGGGACCCGACACGTTCGGGGTCCATGCCGGTTTGCGCGTAAAAGATATCGTCGGTACGGGCGATGTCGGTCATGGGGCGTTTTTTTGCTAGCGGTGAAAGAGGATAAATCATGCTCACAATAAGGGACATGAATCGCGATTGTCAGCCTCCGCGACCCTACAATCGCGTGCCTTCGAATTTTTGTTCACCCATGCGCTTGTCCCGGATGGGGGAAGAACGCTAAACGTCTCGTACAATCAGGCATTTGGGGCGCTGCGACAAGGTGTCTCAAGGTTACGAATCACGCGGGCTGTGACTTGTTGGTGTGGATGCGCTGGTATATTTTTTTGGACATCACTGGGGGTTCTAGGGAGTTATCCGTCGTGCGAGGTTTAGCGCGCCGGCGGCGACCGGATGGAATTGAGCGAATGACGAATTTCTTTGATCATCTGAAACGTGCCGCCGGTTTCTCCGGCTTGGCCGGTCTTGCGTGCATGCTGTTCCCGCTGATGGCGCTGCCCGCTGCGGCGCAGCAGCCGGAGCCCTGGCAACTGGGTTTTCAGGAACCCCACTCGCCCATCATGGTGCAGATGGACGTCTTCCACGACTTTCTGCTTTGGGTGATCTTCGCGATCTCTGTGTTCGTGCTTCTGCTTCTGCTTTACACGATTGTGCGTTTTCGCGAGAAGGCGAACCCCAACCCGACAAAGACGACTCACAACACGCTGATTGAGGTCCTCTGGACGGTGATCCCGGTGGTTATCCTGTTCGTGATCGGCTTCTTCTCGCTGCCACTTCTCTATGCGACGGACGATGTCACGGACGCCGACCTTACCGTAAAGGCGATCGGGCGTCAGTGGTACTGGAGCTATGAATATCCCGATAACGGCGACTTTACCTTCGATGCCTTCCGGGTCGAGGACGAGGACTTGAAGCCCGGCCAGCCGCGTTTGCTAGCGACGGACGAAAACCTTGTGCTGCCGGTTGGCAAGAAGATCCGCGTACTGGTGACTTCTTCCGACGTGCTGCATGCCTTCGCCATGCCGTCGCTGGGCTCGAAGGTTGATGCTGTTCCGGGCCGTACCAACGAGACTTGGTTTCTGATTGACGAGCCGGGAATGTATTACGGTCAGTGCTCTGAACTCTGTGGTTCGGGTCATGCCTTTATGCCGCTGGCGATCAAGGCCGTTTCGGAGGCCGAGTTCAACGCCTGGGTCAACAACGCTCAGGCTCGGTTCGGCGAACGCGACGGCGATCTTTCGCCGCGACCGATTCAAATTACACATAACGAAGCGGGCAACAAGCCTGCGACCGCACAGTAGCGTGGCGAGGGGACTTTTCGATGGCTGACGCGCACACACACGCAAACGATCACGCTCACGATCACACACCGAAGGGCTGGCGCCGGTGGGTCTACTCGACCAACCACAAAGATATCGGGACGATGTATCTCACCTTCTCGATTATCGCCGGCATCATCGGTGGTATCTTCTCGATTCTGATGCGCCTCGAGCTGCAGGATCCTGGCACCCAGTTCTTCCTCGCCAGTGATGGAACAACCGACGGTCAGTTCTGGAATGTAATGATCACGGCACACGGCTTGATCATGGTGTTCTTTGTAGTTATGCCCGCGGTCATTGGCGGGTTCGGAAACTGGTTTATCCCGCTGCTGATTGGCGCGCCGGACATGGCGTTCCCGCGGATGAACAACATATCCTTCTGGCTTCTTCCCCCGGCCTTCCTGCTGCTCGTAGGGAGTACGTTTATGGGCGGTGGCGCGGGTACTGGCTGGACTATATATCCGCCGCTCTCATCGGCCTTGGGGCAACCCGGGCCATCCGTCGACATGGCGATATTCGCGCTGCATCTCGCGGGCGCGTCCTCGATCCTCGGCGCAATTAACTTCATCACCACGATCTTCAACATGCGCGCGCCGGGTATGACCTTGCACCGTATGCCTTTATTCATCTGGGGTGAGTTGGTGACGGCCTTCCTGCTGGTGCTCGCAGTTCCGGTGCTGGCGGGTGCGATCACGATGCTTCTGACGGACCGCAACTTCGGCACGACCTTCTTTGATGCGGCCGGTGGTGGCGACCCGATCCTGTTCCAGCATTTGTTCTGGTTCTTCGGGCACCCCGAGGTCTACATCATGATTTTGCCCGGCTTTGGCATCGTGAGCCAGATCGTGTCGACCTTCTCGCGAAAACCTGTCTTCGGCTATCTCGGCATGGCCTATGCGATGGTGGGGATCGGCTTCGTCGGCTTCATCGTCTGGGCCCATCACATGTTCACGGTCGGTCTCGACGTCGACACGCGGGTCTACTTCACGGTGGCGACGATGGTGATTGCGGTGCCGACTGGCATCAAGATCTTCTCTTGGATCGCGACCATGTGGGGTGGATCGGTGCGCATGGACACGCCCATGCTGTGGGCCGTCGGGTTCATCTTTCTGTTCACCGTTGGTGGCGTGACGGGTGTCGTGCTCGCGAATGCGGGCCTCGACCTTGCGCTTCACGATACCTACTACGTGGTCGCGCATTTTCACTACGTCCTGAGCCTCGGCGCGGTCTTCACCATGTTCGCTGGCTTCTACTACTGGATCGGCAAGATGTCGGGCCGGCAGTACAACGAGACCCTAGGTAAGCTGCACTTCTGGATCACCTTCATCGGGGTGAACATCACTTTCTTTCCGCAGCATTTCCTCGGCCTTGCCGGCATGCCGCGACGCATCTCGGACTATCCGGATGCCTATGCGGGCTGGAATGAGATCTCGTCGATTGGCGCCTACATCTCGGCCGTCGGTATTCTCCTGTTTATATTCATCGTTATTCAGACGCTGACGTCCGGTCGCAAGGTGGAAGCGAACTACTGGGGCGAAGGTGCCACAACGCTGGAGTGGTCGGTTCCGTCGCCGGCGCCGCATCACACTCATGAAGAGCTGCCGGAGATCAAGCCGGTCCCTGTCCACTAGGCGGGTGCTGCAGAACGAGACGGGAGCTTGAGCATTGGCTGATGCCGTATATCTGAACCCGACGGGCAAGACTACGTTTTCCGAAGCGCCGGTCTCGCGCGTCTCGGATTTCGTGGCGCTGTTGAAGCCGCGGGTGATGACGCTGGTTGTTTTCTCGGGCGCGGTTGGTCTGGTTATTGCGCCGGGGGTAATTCACCCGCTGCTCGCGGTTGTTGCAATCCTTTGCATCGCAGTCGGGTCGGGTGCGGCCGGCGCCGTCAACATGTGGTACGAGCGCGATATCGATGCGCTGATGTCGCGGACTGTTAACCGGCCTCTGCCGGCCGGGCGGGTTGCGCCAGACGATGCGCTGGGCTTTGCGATCGTCCTTGCGCTGTTCGCGGTGCTGCTCATGGGGCTGACGACCAACTGGGCCGCGGCGGGGCTACTTGCGCTGGCCATTCTCTTTTATGTGTTCGTCTACACCGTCTGGCTGAAGCGCCGGACGCCACAGAATATCGTGATCGGCGGCGCCGCGGGCGCGTTTCCACCGATGATCGGCTGGGCTGCTGTGACCGGTGATGTCAGCCTAGTATCTCTGAGCCTCTTCGCGATTATCTTTCTTTGGACGCCTCCGCATTTCTGGGCCCTCGCGCTCTATCGCAGCGGCGAATATGCGCGTGCGGGTGTTCCAATGATGCCGGTGGTCGCGGGCGCACGGTCGACCAAGTGGCAGATGCTGGCCTATACATTTTCGCTGGTCCCGGTAAGCCTCTTGCCATACGCGCTCGGCGCTGCGGGCCTATTCTATGCCGTCGGTGTGGCCCTACTCGGAGGACTGTTCATCGTTAGTGCGATGCGCGTGCTGCGGGAACCGGCCGATGTCGGGGACCGTCGGGCCCGCCAGATGTTCGGCTTCTCCATCCTCTATCTGTTCCTGCTGTTCGGGCTGTTGCTCGCGGATTCGCTGCTGAGGCTGGCGGTCTGATTGTGGCGAAGCGCGAGTACAGCCAGCGGCATCGCGAAAAACGCGGCAAGAATTATGCGATGCTGGCAGTGATCAGCGGGTTGATTGTCATCTTCTATCTCGTCTTCATAGCACGTGCGGGGTTGCTGGGATGAGCATGACCGAGAGCCTTGCATGCCGAAGACGCCGCAATCGATGCGTATTCGCTGCACTGGCGGTCGCGATCATCGGTATGAACGGCTTTGCCTATGCAACTGTTCCGGCCTACCGAGCCTTCTGTCAGAAGTTCGGCTTTGCGGGCGTCCCGATTGTTGAGGTGAGCGTACCGCAGGCCAAGGAAATTCTATCTGACCGATCGATCACGATCCGGTTCAATAGTGATATCGAGCCCGCGCTCGACTGGCGTTTCAAGCCGGCTCAGCGCAAAGTCGCGCTGCAGGTCGGCGAGATGGGGCTCGCCTTCTTCCAGGCCTCAAACCGGCATGATGCTACCGTCACCGGCACCGCGACCTTCAATGTCACGCCACTTAAGGCAGCCCCTTATTTCGTGAAGACCGAGTGTTTTTGCTTTATCGAACAGACTCTGGCGCCGGGCGAGACCATGCAGATGCCGGTTACCTTCTTCATCGACCCGGCGATTGTAGAAGACCAGAACCTCGACGACGTGAGTGAAATCACGCTGAGTTATACCTTTTTCCGCGACAAAGAGGCTGACGCGGATCGCGAGGCGGTGGCGTTGCAGCAGTCCATAACATCCAAACTGAACTGAAGATTTTTCAAAGCCCGGACAATCATTTCTGGTGAAAGAGTGAGAAAAGCACATGAGTGATCACGCACACGACGAATCACACGGCAACCATCCCTACCACATGGTGGAGCCGAGCCACTGGCCGATCGTTGGATCGATTGGTGGGCTGTTGACGGCCGCCGGTATCGTGATCGCGATGCATCCTAGTTCGCTCGGCGCTGGTTTGCAGCCATTCTTCGAGTCCATCGGCTACTGGACCGTCGCGCCGGGCCTCGTCATTGCGATGATGACGATGATTGGCTGGTGGCGCGACGTGATCGACGAGGCGACAGTGCAGAAGATGCACACAAAGGTGGTCCAGATCAGCCTGCGCTACGGCATGATGCTGTTCATCATCTCAGAAGTGATGTTCTTCGCCGCTTGGTTCTGGGCCTTCTTTGGCGCAGCCCTGTTCCCGACCGAGTTCATTGGTTCGGTCTGGCCGCCGGAGGGGGTGGAGGTTTTCGATCCCTTCAGCTTGCCGTTGCTCAATACGCTGATCCTGTTGACCTCCGGCTTCACGGTAACCTGGGCCCATCACGATATTCGTGAAGGTAACATGTCGCACGCGGCGAAGATGCTCGGCTGGACGGTGGCCCTCGGCATGATCTTCACCGCGGCGCAGATCTTCGAATATGCCCATGCGCCCTTCGGCTTTGGCGACGGAATCTATTCCTCGACCTTCTTCATGGCGACCGGCTTTCACGGCTTCCACGTGATTGTCGGCACAGTGTTCCTCGCCGTGTGCTGGTGGCGTTGCGCAAAAGGCCATTTCACCGAGGACCATCACTTCGGCTTTGAGGCTGCGGCCTGGTATTGGCATTTCGTCGATGTCGTCTGGCTGTTTCTGTTCTCGTTCGTCTATGTCTGGACCACGTTTGGCGCCTGATGGCGCGTCGGACCGGACGGTTCGGGTGACGGATTATTACCCGCGCCAGTCCAAGTTAAAGACAGGTCTGCACTGCGACTGTCCACGCTGCGGGGAGAGCAACCTATGTGACGGGCTGCTGACAGTCCGAGAGCGGTGTCCGGTGCGCGACTTCGAAAATGCGTACCTCAACAGCAGCGATGGTACGGACTTCATCATCATCGTCTTTTGCAGCGCGCTTGTCCTCGAGGCGATTGCGCATATGCAACCGTTTAAAGCTTAGCTGATCGCGCAGCAGTTCAAGCACAATGCGGACAACACGGTTTTCAAGCGCTGGCGCAGCGCCTCGCCGGGGGCGAACGAGGAAATGACCAGGCGCTTGCGACCGACATTCTGGGCGACTGTTCTGACGACCTCGGTGCTGGTTCTGCTGGTTTTGCTAGGAACTTGGCAGGTCCAGCGCTTGGAATGGAAGAACCAGTTGATCGAGAACCGCGCAGCTCGGATCATAAAGCCTCCCGTCTCAGTGGCCGCGCTAGCGGGGATCCGCGAGGGCTGGGTGGACAAGGCGGGGCTGGCTGCACTTGAGTATATGTCGGTCGAGCTGCACGGCAGTTTCGTCGGTGTTAAAACATTGCGGCTTCTTCCCCGGATTCGCGATGGGCGGCAGGGTGTCCACCTGATCGCACCCTTCGATGCAGGCAGCCCGCTTGGAGTGGTACTGATTGATCGTGGCTGGGCGCCGCTCGGAACCCCCCTAGAGATCCTGCGGCCGCCGTCTGGGCCGGTCCGTGTCGATGGATATCTGCGCCTGTTCGAGGCGCCGGGGCCGTTTGTTCCGGCGAACGAACCGGATACGAACAACTGGTTCTTCATGGACGAGCCCGCGATGATGGCGGCGGTAGACCTGTCCGAGGGCGCTGGCTTCTATGTTCAGGCGGGCCCGAATGCCCGCCCGTCGGGCGCATATCCGTTGGGATCCGTGCCCGACGTCAACCTGCGCAACTCGCATCTGGAGTATGCGGTGACGTGGTATGCACTGGCCGCGGTTCTGGTGGTGATCTTTGTGGTTTTTCACTGGCGGCGAGACGAGACATGATGGAGGGCTCGGCCTATGCGAGGCTCACGGAGCGCTTTCGCCGGCGCGCGCTGATCGGAGATGCGCTCGGCATCCTCGACTGGGACCAGGCGACGACCATGCCCGAGGGCAGCGCGGATGGAAGGGCGGAGCAGATCGCGACTCTTAGCGTGATACGCCATGAGCTGATGGTGGCGCCGGGGGTCGGCGAATCGATAGGACAGGCCGAGGTTGATCTCGGCGATGCTTCGCCCGACGACTGGCGGCTCGGCAACCTGCGAGAGATGAAGCGCGCACATCTACTGGCCGCCGCGGTGCCAAGCGACTTGGTGGCGGCCACCGCGCGGGCGAACGCCGCGTGCGAGGTGCGCTGGCGCAGCGCACGCGCGGAGAATGACTTCGCCGGCTTGCTGCCGGCACTCCGAGAGGTCCTGAACCTGATACAACAGACGGCGGCCGCCCGCGCGGAGGCCCTGAGCCTGGCACCGTATGACGCTTTGCTTGAAGAGTATGAGGCCGGTACGCGGATGGTAACCCTAGACCCGCTGTTTGATCGCTTGGCGACGCATCTGCCGGATGTCCTGCTCCGGATCATTGAGCGGCAGAATGCGCAGCCGGCGCCGGTTCGGCCTGAGGGACCCTTTGATATCGCCGCGCAGCGCGACCTGGCCGCCGAATTGATGCAGGCGCTGGGATTCGACTTCGATCGTGGTCGCCTCGATGTTAGCCACCATCCCTTCTGCGGAGGCGCCACTGGGGATGTCCGCATCACCACCCGCTACAACGAGGACGACTTCACCGAATCCCTCATGGGCGTGCTGCACGAGACCGGGCATGCGCTCTACGAGGCGGGATTGCCGGATAATTGGCGGTTTCAACCAGTCGGGGCGGCGCTGGGGATGGCGATCCACGAGAGCCAGTCCCTCTTAGTGGAGATGCAGGTAAGCCGATCACGACCCTTCTTGTCCTTCGCTTTGCCGCGCATGCAGGCCTCGTTTGGCGGTCGCGGGCCTGCTTGGGACGTTGACAATCTCTATCGCCTTTATACTAGGGTCGAACCCGGCTTCATCCGCGTCGATGCAGACGAGGTGACCTATCCGCTCCACATCATCCTGCGCTATCGGCTTGAGCGGGCGATGCTGTCGGGCGACCTCGATCTCGCCGATCTGCCGGGTGCATGGAACGACACAATGTCCGAGTTGGTTGGCATCACGCCGCCGGAAGACCGGCTTGGCTGTCTGCAGGATATTCACTGGCCGTCCGGATCGTTCGGATATTTCCCGACCTATACGCTTGGGGCCATGGCGGCGGCCCAGTTCTTTAGCGCGGCCAAGCGAGCGATGCCAGGGATCGAGGCCGATATTGCCGCCGGACGGCTCGCGCCGCTTTTAAGCTGGCTACGCACGAACGTGCACGGACAGGCGTCTCGCCACACCGCGGACGCATTGCTGACGCGCGCTACCGGTGAGCCGTTGAATCCCGACATTTTTCTCGATCATCTCGAGGCACGCTATCTCGGTGACGGCTGACCGGCGTCGTCTTGTTTCCGCACATCGCCTTGGATAGGTTAGCGCGCTTGGCGGCGAAGGAACTGATTTGGAATATGTAAGCACTAGGGGCAGCACGCCCGCGCTGGGTTTCGAGGACGTTCTGCTGAGCGGGCTTGCCCGCGACGGGGGGCTTTTCGTCCCGGCCCATTGGCCATCGCTTGAGACGGCGGAGATGCGTGCGCTGTCCGATCTCGACTATGCTGCTATTGCGGCGCGGATTATCCGCCCCTTCATCGATGTGGATGTACTCGATGACAATGCGCTCGCGCACCTGACGCGAGACACCTATGAGTGGTTCGATCACCCCGACGTTGCGCCGCTGCGCCAGATCGATGACGACACCTGGCTGCTGGAGCTGTTTCATGGTCCGACCTTGGCCTTTAAGGATTTTGCGCTGCAGCTGCTCGGACGGTTGTTCGAGCATGTGCTCGACCGGCGCGACGCACGGATCACCATTGTAGGTGCCACATCGGGCGATACTGGGTCGGCCGCGATCGAGGCCTGTCGCGACCGCAGCAATCTAGACATCTTTATGCTTCACCCGGATGGGCGGGTCTCCGAGGTCCAGCGGCGGCAGATGACGACCGTCATCGCCGACAATGTCTACAATATCGCGCTTGGCGGCACGTTCGACGACTGCCAAGATCTAGTGAAGGCGCTTTTCGCCGATCACGCGCTGCGCGACGAGCTAGGTCTGTCAGCGGTGAACTCGATTAACTGGGCGCGTGTGATGGGCCAGATCGCCTACTACTTCGCTGCTGCCGCCCGACTGGCAGTGCCCGACGAGGCCCTGACTTTTGTTGTTCCGACCGGCAACTTCGGGAACGTCTACTCGGCCTATGTGGCCCGTCAGATGGGGCTGCCCATCTCCCGGCTGGTCGTGGCGTCAAACCGTAATGATATCCTGTACCGATTCTTCGCCAACGGCGAGATGTCGATTTTGGGGGTCGAACCGTCACTTTCACCGAGTATGGACATTCAAGTCTCGAGCAACTTCGAGCGCCTGATTTTCGACCTCATGGATCGGGATGGCGCGGCCGTTGACGCCGCCATACGCGCATTCCGCGCGGATGGCGTTCTGCCCGATGCGGCGGCGCTCTGCGACGGCGCCCGGGGTCTGTTTGAGGGGCAGCGTGTAGATGACGCGGAGACCCTCGACGTCATTCGCGACGTCCATGCCCAGACCGGTGTTCTGCTCGACCCTCACACGGCGGTCGGTGTTGGCGCGGCGCGCAAGACGCCACGCGACGGGTTAAAGCGGGTCGTCCTTGCGACGGCCCATCCGGCAAAGTTCCCCGACGCGGTTGAGCAGGCGACAGGACTGCGCCCGGCGCTGCCGATGCATCTGTCGGATTTGTTGACGCATCCGGAGGAGGCCACCGCGATTGACAACGAGTTCGACGCGGTGCGGGACTTCGTGCGCGCCCATGCGGTGGCTGCGTGGTGAGCGCGGCGATGTCAGGCATTCGGGTCACCACATTGCCGAACGGTGTGCGCGTCGTCAGCGATGTCATGCCGACGGTCGAGTCCGTTTCTATCGGGATATGGGTCAAAGCGGGCGCGCGGTTTGAGCCGCTCGAGGTGAATGGGGTCGCGCATCTGCTAGAACATATGATGTTCAAGGGTACTGCACTGCGCAGCGCCCAGCAGATCGCCGAAACCATTGAGAGTGTGGGCGGCCATATCAATGCCTATACCGCGCGCGAGGTCACGGCCTACTACGCCAAGGTGCTAAAGGACGATGCGGCGCTCGCACTCGACGTAATCGCGGATTTTCTGCAGAACTCGCTGTTCGATGAAGACGAGCTGGGGCGTGAACGCTCGGTTGTCCTGCAAGAGATCGGCCAAGCCCACGATACACCAGACGATGTTGTGTTCGACAATTTTCAGGCCACGGCCTATCCCGACCAGGCGCTCGGGCGGCCTGTTCTCGGCCGGCCGGAGATCGTCGGCAAGATGCCGCGCGACGCCATCGTCGGGTTCCACAAACGGCACTATCACGGCGGATCGATCGTCGTCGCAGCAGCGGGCAATATCACCCATGAGGCACTGGTAGCCATGGCCGATGCGCATCTGTCGACCGTTCCGGCAGGCGATGTACCGACATTACCGGCGGCGCGCTATGCCGGCGGCGAGAGTCGCGAAACGCGGATACTAGAGCAGGTTCATTTCGTCTTGGGCTTTTGTGGCTCGCCCGTCGGGTCCGACGACTATTACAGCCTCTCGGTTCTCTCCAACCTGCTCGGCGGTGGGATGTCGTCACGCCTGTTTCAGGAGATACGCGAGCGCCGCGGCCTGGTGTATTCGATCGACACCTTCCTCTCCGCCTTCTCGGACGCCGGCGTGTTCGGAATCTATGCAGGAACCGGGCCCGATCTGGTCGGGGAATTCGTGCCGGCATTATGCGACGAGATCTCGGGACTTGCATCGAGCCTGACCGAGGCCGAAATCGCCCGCGCCCGCGCCCAGCTGAAATCGAACCTTTTGATGGGCATGGAGTCGACCGGAGCGCGCGCGGAGCGCGCGGGCCAACAGATGTTGTTGTATGATCGTGTCGTTTCGGTCGGTGAACTGGCTGAAAAGATCGAGAACGTGACCTTGGAAACCCTGTCGAGAAATGCCCGGCAGCTGCTCGCCTCGACGCCCTGCCTAGCAACGATCGGCCCGGCGACCAATATGGAATCCTTCGATGCCATGCGCCGCCGGCTAGCTGCCTAGCGGTCCGGTTTCGGGCGATGCGGTTGTTTCGGTCCCTGTCCGGAAATGCCGGCAGCAACCGGTTGGAGGGCCGGCGCACGTTCCTGAGGGCACCCGTCGAGCGAGACTGGGCCGCGTATGCCGATTTGCGCGCGGCCAGCCGTAACTTCCTGGAGCCGTGGGAGCCTACCTGGCCACCGGACGCACTCAGCCGGGATGCATTTTTCCGGCGCCTAAACCGATATACGAGCGACTGGCGCGACGATAAGGGGTACAGCATGTTCGTATTCGAGCGCGAAAGCGCCGCGTTGCTCGGCGGTATCAGCGTGTCGAACGTGCGCCGCGGGGTCGCGCAAACCGGGACTCTGGGATACTGGATCGGCGAGGCCCATGCGGGTCAGGGCTACATGCGCGAGGGACTGGATCTCCTGCTCGGTTTCTGCTTCACCGATCTGGGCTTGCACCGGGTCGAGGCGGCGTGTTTGCCGAGCAATGCGGCCAGCCAACGGTTGCTTCTGGCGTCCGGGTTCTCGGAGGACGGATTTGCGCGCAAGTATCTTAAGATCAGGGGCGTGTGGCAGGATCATCTCCTCTTCTCGCTGCTGGCCGAAGATCATCAGCCGACCACGTTATACCGGCTAGACAAATAAACCGCAGATTGCACAGTCGTTCATGACCTCGCCGAATACTTCTGCCGGGATACAGGCTCGGGGTCGTCTCCGTGTCCTAACGATACTTCTGACCAGCAGTCTCGCCTTTCTCGCGCCATCGGCAATTGCCCCCGGCCTGCCCGCATTGCAGGCGGACTTTGCGCATCTGGACAATGCGGCATTCCTCTCACCGTTGGTGCTGACCATGCCCATGCTGTTTATTGCGCTGGCAGGTCCTTTCGCAGGCTATGCGGTCGATCGGTATGGCCGGCGGAACATGCTGATGGCTTCGACGGTCCTGTATGGCTTGGCCGGCGTGTCGGGGCTCGTGGTGGATTCCATCGTCGGATTGCTGATCAGTCGTGCGCTGCTCGGGGTGTTCCTCGCAGGAATTATGACCAGCGTGACGGCATTGATCGGCGACTATTTCGTGGGCGAAGAGCGCAACCGTGTGGCGGGGCTACAAGGTGCGTTTATGTCGCTCGGTACACTGACCTTCGTGGTCGTTGCTGGTGTGCTCGCCGAGATTCATTGGCGGGTGGGTTTCACCCTTTTTGCGGTTGCGTTTCTGTTGCTGCCGCTCATATGTCTCAGCCTCTACGAGCCAGAGCGGGGAGGGACGGTACAGGCAAATGCCGCCGAGTCGCGGCCGACATTGCGGCAATGGTCGACGATTGGACTGATCGGCGCGCTTTCATTCGTGTTTATGATCATGATGTTCATGATCCCGTCCCAGATGGCGTTCTTCCTGGTCGAGATCGGCGTCGACGATCCGACGCGCGCGGGGTTGGCAATTGGGTTATGGAATTTGTCGGCGGGGCTCGCATCTCTGTCCTACAGCAGGTTCCGCGCTAGGCTAAGCCCGGAATCTATTTTTGCCCTACTTCTTGCGGTGGGCGGCGTTGGCTATCTGATGACTGGATTCTCCGCCAATTTCACCGCGGCGATGATCGCCATGGGTGTCGGGGGATTCTCGGTCGGGGCGTTCCTGCCCAATATCAACTTGGCGATCATCTCGCGCACCTCCATGAACGTGCGCGGCCGAGCACTTGGCGCACTGACGACATCATTCTTTCTGGGCCAGTTCTTTTCGCCAATCTGGGCTGTGCCAATCGCCGCGGCCAGTAGTGTTGGCCATGCGTTCGTTGTCAGCGGATATATTCTTCTCGCGATGAGCGCTGGCTTCCTGCTCTTCGTCGGATATCGGCGGCTGCGCTAGGCGCGTCCAGCGCTTCCCGAAAGGACCGACAGATCGACACCGATGCTGTTGAAGGCACGCTCCCATTTCTGCTCGTGCCCAACACGGAACATCAGTTCGTCGTCGAAGGGAACGGACAGCCAGGCATTGTCATGCATTTCGGTCTCGAGCTGTCCCGGCCCCCAGCCGGCATAGCCCAGCGCCAGTATCGAGCGCTCGGGCCCGTCGCCGCGGGCCAGCGCCCTGAGGATGTCGAGTGTGGCGGTCAGCCCGACCCGCTCGTCGATCATCAAGGTCTCGTCATGTCGATACTCGCTGGAATGGAGAACGAAGCCGCGCTGGTTCTCGACCGGCCCGCCAAAATGTACGGCGATCTTGGGTGTCGAGGCGCCGGGCGTGATGTCGAGCTGTCCGAGTAGTTTGCGGAAATCGATTGAATCGAGGGTCTTGTTAATCACTAGGCCCATTGCACCCTCGTCACTATGGGCACACATATAGATTACAGCCCGCTCGAAGCGCGGGTCGGTCATTGCGGGCATAGCCAGAAGCATCTGGCCCTCGAAATAGGTTTCTGCAGATTGCGGGGCGTCGGTCATGGTGTTCCTGACATAATCCAGCTGGCCGGGTCGATCATCGTCCTACAAGCGATCATGAGGCCTGTTGAGCTTCTGGCCGCTGTATTCCGGGATATTCTTTCCTAGATTTCAAGTGTTAGAAGCCATACTCCGTTACGAGCGATTCAGCCGAGGTATGTAGATCATGGTAGCGCAAATCCGGGAAATCCTGCGCCTGACCGCGATTATCGCTGTTATTCCGGCGGTATTGTGGCCGAGCCTTACCGAGGGCAACGCGACGACGGGCTGGCTGGAGGGTCCGAAGGCGGATATCCGGCTGATTTCGGCGACGACGGCCGTCGGCGGTCGCGAGTCGATTCCCCTAGGGATCGAGGTGCGTCTCGATGATGGCTGGAAGACCTATTGGCGCTCTCCGGGTGACGCGGGAATCCCGCCCCATGTCGCGTGGGATAAATCGGCGAACCTCGCGAGCACGGCGTTTTATTGGCCTGCGCCGATACGGTTCAAATATTACGAACTTGAAACATTTGGCTACGAGAAGCAGGTGGTGTTTCCCGTCACGGCACGGCTGCGGAATGCGGGCGAGGCTTTAGAACTGCGTGCGCAGGTCGATCTGCTGATCTGCGACGATGTCTGCATCCCCCACAGTTACGACGCCTCGCTCGACCTGCCTGCGGGCCCCGCGAATCCATCTGAATTTGCGAATATCATAAATCGGTACCAGAATCAGGTGCCCGGCGACGGCAGCCGCGCCGGCCTCGTGTTCGAGGGCGCCGATGTCTCGGGCGGGGACATCAAGCCAGTTATTCGAACGGCATTTCGCGCGGATACGCCGTTCGAAACACCGGATCTATTGGTCGAGGGCTCCGGCGATGTCGTTTTCTCGAATCCGGAATTCAGATTTCTCGAAAAGGGACATGTTCTTCTCGCCTCGGTGACGGTGGAAGACATCTTCAGGGAGGGCGCGGCGGTCGACCTTGAGCGCAACCTGCTAACCTTTACGTTGATCGACGGTGTAAGGAGCATCGAGACCAGCACGAAACCGTTGGCCGGCGGGCTGGCGCATATCGGACCGGGGGGGCTGGCGGCTACCACCCTCCTGTCGATCATGGCGTTGGCGCTTATCGGCGGGCTGATCCTCAACCTCATGCCCTGTGTGTTGCCGGTGATCTCCATCAAGCTCCTGTCGGTTGTCAGGCATGGCGGCGGCGATCCGCGGGAGGTCCGCCTCGGTTTTCTGGCGACCACGGCGGGGATCGTCGTCTCATTTCTGGCGCTTGGCAGCTTCGCGGTGGGCGTTAAATCCGCCGGGCTTGTGGTCGGCTGGGGAATCCAGTTCCAGCAGCCCCTTTTCGTTGTCACCCTCGTGGTGATCCTGACCTTGTTCGCGGCGAACATGTGGGGCCTGTTTGAGGTGTGCCTGCCGGGCAAGGTGTCCGACGTAGCCGTGGCGGCGAGCAACAGGAACTCGCTCGGCGGCCAGTTCTTTCAGGGCGCATTCGCGGCCGTGCTCGCAACGCCGTGCACCGCGCCTTTCTTGGGCACCTCGATCGGTTTTGCTCTGAGCCGCGGGGCGCTGGAGATCTACGCGATCTTCCTGACCCTCGGGGTTGGGATGGCGCTGCCGTTTCTTCTGGTGGCGGTCTTCCCTACATTAGCGTCGAGGCTGCCGCGCCCAGGCCCTTGGATGAGCAGCGTCAAGAAGTTCCTGTCGTTTGCCTTGATTGCAACGGTGGTGTGGCTGTTGTCGGTGCTGGCCGTGCAGGTGTCGGTCGAGGCTGCGATCGTCATAGCCTTCCTGATGGCCACAATCTTTTCGTTGTTTGCGCTGCGCAATCGGATGCCCGCGGCTAGGGGCCGCGCACTAGGCGCCGGCGTCTTCACTGCAGCCGTTCTCGCCTTTCTCGCACCGATCGCGCTGCCGGCATTGGGCATCGGGGTTCAGGATTCGGTCCGGGTCGCCGCCCGCGACGAGGCTTGGGTGCCGCTCGACGAGGCGGCAATCCCTGCGCTTTTGGCCAAGGGCAACGTCGTGTTCGTTGACGTGACGGCCGACTGGTGCATCACCTGCCAAGTCAACAAGAAGCGTGTTCTGGACACAAAGGCGATGATAGATACGTTCGAACGCGGCAATGTGATCCTGATGCGGGCTGACTGGACGAAGCCGAGCGTTACGATCGCGAGGTATCTCGCCTCGTTCAACCGCTTCGGCATCCCGTTTAACGTCATCTACGGGCCGGAATCGCCGCGCGGTGTGGTTTTACCAGAGCTTCTATCGGAGCATACAGTTTTGGATGGGCTGACTCTGGTAGGAGTTAATGAAACGATTGTCTCACGATGATAAATATTACCAATTTATGGTTTATATTTTTCTCCTATATTGGTTATGTTCCGTATCGAGAATGCATCTTAATAAATAGTTAGAGGAAATAATGGCGATATCTATAGGCGATCGAATCCCCACAGCTACTCTTCAGCATAAGGGGCCGGAGGGAGTGCAGCAGGTTCTCACTGACGATGTATTTCGGGATAAAAAAGTAATTTTGGTGTCTGTTACCGGCGCGTTTACCCCTGGTTGCTCTGCCCAGCACTTGCCTGGATTTGTTGATAAATCAGATGAATTTTATAGTAAGGATATCGACTTAATAGCTTGTATGGCCGTCAATGACGCTTTCGTAATGGAGGCTTGGGGTAAGGATCAAAATGTTGGCGACAAAATTATGATGCTGGCTGATGGCTCAGCTTCTTTTAGTCGCAGTATTGGTATGGATCTTGACCTTACCGAACGAGGCATGGGTATTCGCAGCCTACGGTTTGCTATGGTTGTTGAGGATGGGGTTGTGAAAAATATATTTATTGATGAGCCAGGTGTAATTGAAAACAGTACTGCCGAAAACTTATTAGAGAACTTGTAGTAATTTTTCAGTAAAATAAACAACGGGGATAATTTACCGTTGTTTATTTTATTTATTTACAAAAGATATAATACTCATACGTGCGAGTTCGTCCGCACGCTCGTTATCCGGGTTCCCAGCGTGGCCCTTGACCCAGTGCCAGTGAACGTCATGGCCCATCATGGCTGCATCCAGACGCCTCCAAAGATCGACGTTCTTGACGGGCTTTTTGGCTGCTGTTTTCCAGCCGTTGCGCTTCCAGTTGTGAATCCAGCTCGTAATCCCGTCACGCACATAGGTCGAGTCCGTGAACAAGTCGACCGGCGAGGGCTGCTTGAGCTCCTCGAGCGCCGCGATCGCCGCCATCAGCTCCATGCGGTTGTTTGTGGTCTCGGGTTCGCCGCCAGACAATTCCTTTTCATGCTCCCCGGACCGAAGGATGGCTCCCCAACCGCCGGGGCCGGGGTTTCCCGAACACGCGCCGTCGGTATAAATCAAGATCCGTTGGGTCATCCGCTGATATCCTCGAACGCGACACCATAAGCGCTGGGGCCATTTACCTGTTGGTGAAAACGCAGCCGGTCGAGAAACTGTTTCGGGTCCTTGGGCTGCACATAGGCTGTCGAGTCATGGTTGATCCAGTCATACAGACGGGTCAGAAGGAAGCGCAGAGCGCTGCCTCGGGCGAGCAGGGGCAGAGTATCGAACTCCGGCCGCGTGAGAGGGCGCACAGCCGCATAGCCGCACAGCAGCGCGCGCGCCTTATTTACGTTCAGGTTGCCGTCGGGCTCGAAGCACCAAGCGTTGATGCAGATCGCGAGGTCGTAGGCGAGCGCATCGTTACAGGCGAAGTAGAAGTCGATTAGCCCGGACAGCCGGGCGCCTCGGAAGAAGACATTGTCGGGAAACAGGTCGGCATGGATGACCCCTGATGGGAGATCATCCGGCCAGTGTTTCGCCGTATACTGGAACTCCTGCTCGATGATCCTAGCGAGCCCGGGCACCACAGTATCGGCCTTGTCCTGAGTCTGCGCTATGAGGGTTTCCCAGCTGGGCACGGACATGCTATTGGCCCGATGCCCATCATAGCTTCGCCCGGCCTCGTGCATCCGTGCCATCGTGCCGCCCAGCTCCGCACAGTGCGCTGGTGTGCTCTTCTTAGGCCATATTCCCGCGAGGAAAGAAACGATCGCGGCCGGCCGGCCAGCCAGTTCGCGCAAGGTCGCGCCGTCGCACCCGTGAATTGGGGTCGGGCAGGAGATACCGTTCGCGGCCAGATGATCCATCAGGCCCAGAAAGTAGGGCAGGTCTTCCGGGCGCACTCGCTTCTCGTACAGAGTCAGGATATAGCTTTCCGGTGCGGCGGCATCGCGTCCCATAGTCTGTAACAGGTAGTTCGTGTTCTCGACCCCCTCGGCGATGCCCTTGAACGAGATGACCTCGCCGATATCGTAATCGGTTAGGAAGGCAACGAGGTCTTCGTCGGAGACGTCGGTATAGACGGCCATGGGTTGTTAGCCTGTCAGCGCGCGGGGAAGGTTGAAGTGCACATTCTCCTCGCGCACGCTGACCTCTTCGATGGTCACGTCGTAGCGAGTGCGGCAGGCATTCACAAACTCCTCGACTAGCGTTTCCGGCGCCGATGCGCCGGCAGAGAGGCCGAGCGTTGCACAGCCCTCGAAGCGCGCCCAGTCCATACCCTCCGCACATTCGACAAGTGCCGCGTCCCAACAACCGGACCGCAGTGCGACCTCGACCAAGCGATTGGAGTTCGATGAATTAGGCGCGCCGATCACTATCATCGCGTCGCAGCGTTGTGCGATCGCCTTTACTGCTTCTTGGCGATTAGTGGTCGCGTAGCAGATGTCTTCGGACCCCGGCTCCGCGATATTCGGAAACCGCGTGCGTAGGGCCGCAATGATCGCGGCCGTGTCGTCAACCGATAGTGTTGTCTGGGTCACATAGGCGAGCGGGGTGTTGGCCGGGACATCGAGATGGGCCACATCCTCGACGGTTTCGACCAGGGTAATCGCGTCGGCGGCAAGCTGGCCCATTGTGCCCACCACTTCGGGATGGCCCTCATGTCCTATCAACAGGATATGCCGACCGTTGCGCTGCTGGTGCTGGGCCTCGTTGTGAACCTTGCTCACGAGGGGGCAGGTCGCATCGAGGTACAATAATTCCCGGCGCTCGGCCTCGGCGGGAACGGATTTGGGCACGCCGTGAGCCGAGAAAATTACCTTTGCGTCATCGGGAACTTCGGACAGTTCGTCCACGAAAATCGCGCCCTTTGCCTCGAGGTCCCCGACGACGAAGCGGTTGTGGACAATCTCATGACGCACATAGATGGGCCGGCCATATTGCTCGAGTGCCTGCTCTACGATCTGGATCGCACGGTCGACGCCGGCACAAAACCCTCGCGGCTTCGCGAGGAGAATCTTCAGGGGTGCTTTCGCCATCGAAGCGCTCCGCGGGAGGCGTGACCGACCTTGTTCTCGGTCCGCCGCTCTCGTAAGGTTTTCGCGCGGCGCGTTGCCGCGCACCCGTAATATCTTAGTGGCGCGGCCCGGTGCAAGGTACTGCGCGGCGTGCGGAGGGAAGTGATGGCGGATCCGGAAATCGCACAGAAGGAACCGATAGCCGTGCAGGTTATCCCCGGCCGGAAATACTGGTGGTGCGTTTGCGGGCTTAGCAAGAAGCAGCCCTTCTGCGACAGTGCGCACAAGGGCACCGATTTCGTACCGGTCATGTTCGAAAGCGACGAAGCGAAGACTGTGTGGTTCTGCTGTTGTAAGCAGACCGGTGATAAGCCGTTCTGTGACGGCACCCACAACAGCCTCTGATACGAAGACTATGTTTGCCATGAATATGCGACGTGTCAGGGTCGGCAAGATAGGGGCCGGCTATGCAGCGCTGGCGCTGTTCGCCGTAGCGGCCTGCGAGCAGGGGCCGGCGGCTCCGCCCCCGCCCTGCCCGGACATCGTGATCGTTCAGGATGCCGCCGAGGTGACCCAGTTCCTGCCGGGGCCGGGCCGGGATCTCACGGACGTGACGCTCGAGGCGCGGGTTGTAGATTTCCGTGGATTCTGCGAAACGGATCTCGAGGACGACCGGAGCGGCGCGGTCGATGTCGAACTCGAACTTCTGATGGTTGCCGCGCGGGGACCCGCCGCGGCGGGGCGTGCCGCGAGCGTGCGCTACTTCGTGGCGATTGCCGACAAGGAAGAGAATGTTCTGGCCCGCGCGGAATTCGAGACGGAGTTCACCTTCGAAGGCAACCGCAACCGGATAGGGTTCGCGGAGGAGTTGACCCAGAGGATTCCGTTGCGCCGCGGACAGCTCGGCGACAACTTCAGCGTCTTCGTCGGGTTCGTGCTGACCGACGAGGGGCTGAAATTCAACCGCAACAAGCGCGGACGATAGTCCACAGGCGACCGCTCCGGACCGGTTGACTCCTCACCGGCGTGGCATAATCTCAGAAGCGAAGCGTGGCCCGAGTCGCGCTTGCGTTGAGTAAAATTGTCAGGAGACCCCAGCGGGAGAGTCCGGTTGTGCAACCGGCGCCGAAGGAGCAACCGCCCCGGAAACTCTCAGGCATCACGGACCGCGAGGGGGATGACACTCTGGAAAGCAGGCCCGGCCGGCGCGGCGTGTGCTGGGCCTCACCGAAGGCGTAAACCATGGCCGGATTTCTCTCCGGTCAAGGTGAATCTCTCAGGTTTGACGACAGAGTGGGGCAGGCGGCGCAACGGCTGTGCCGTCGGCTTGGCTCGAACCGGGAGAGCGGCGTGGCATCGAATCCTGACTTGGAAATTCGCAAGACACCGCTATATGACCTGCATGTGGCACTGGGAGCGCGTATGGTCCCTTTCGCGTGCTATGCGATGCCGGTCCAGTACCCGGCGGGCATCATCGCCGAACACAGAGCGACGCGGCGCGGGGCGGGGTTGTTCGACGTATCCCATATGGGGCAGGCGATACTGCGCGGTGACGACCCGGCAACGAGTTTCGAACGGCTCGTACCCGGCGATATCGCGGGACTCGATGTCGGCCGCATGCGCTACACACTGCTGCTCAACGAAACCGGTGGTATCCGGGACGATCTTATGGTCACGAGGATCGAGGAGAAAGGTGCACCCGCCCTGTTCCTCGTCGTGAACGCGGCCTGCAAGGATGCGGACTTCGCCCATATTACGGCCTCGCTGGCCGGGGATGCCAAGCTGGAGGTTCTTAGCGACAGCGCGCTACTGGCGCTCCAGGGCCCCGGGGCCGAGGCCGTTCTGGGCGAGCTGGCGCCGGACTGCCGGGACCTCGTCTTCATGCAGGGGGGCAAGATGCGCATAGGCGAAGTTGACGTCTATATCACCCGGTCGGGCTACACGGGCGAGGACGGTTTCGAGATTTCTGTGCCGGCCAGTGCCGCGGCCGGGCTGGCCGAACGCCTGCTCGCCCATGATGATGTCGAGCCCGTCGGGCTGGGCGCACGTGATTCCCTTCGGCTTGAGGCGGGCTTGTGCCTCTATGGCCATGACATCGATGAGACGACATCGCCGATCGAGGCCGGTCTCGCCTGGGCTGTCGGCAAGCGCAGGCGTGCGGCTGGAGATTTCCCGGGGGCGACGGCGATACTCGGCCAGCTGGCTAACGGACCGGTGCGCCGTCGGGTAGGCATTCGGCCCGAGGGACGGGCGCCGGTGCGCGAGGGCGCGCCGATACGCGACGCTTCGGGGACTGAGATCGGAGCGGTCACCAGCGGCGGGTTCGGCCCGAGCTTGGGCGGTCCGGTCGCTATGGGATATTTGGCGGCCGCAAGTGCGGAGACCGGTACGGAGGTGACGATTGAACTACGAGGCCGAACGGTGGCCGCCACGGTGGCGGACCTGCCCTTCGTCCCCGCTAACTACAAACGCGCGCGTTGAGCGGAAGGAGAGAAGCGATGGCCGACCGGAAATACACCGAAGAGCATGAATGGGTCGAGGTCGATAACGAGACGGGTGTGATCGGAATTTCCGACTATGCCCAAGAACAGCTAGGTGACGTGGTCTTTGTCGAGCTGCCGGATGTCGGCAAGCTTCTGGACCGGGGTGACGAGGTTGCTGTGGTCGAGTCGGTGAAGGCGGCGGCGGAAGTCTATGCTCCCGTCGGTGGTGAGGTGATCGAGGTCAACGGCGCGTTGAACGAAGACCCGTCCTTGGTGAACAGCGATGCGTTCGGCGACGGCTGGTTCGCGAAGCTGCGGCTGACTGACCCGGCGGAACTTGACGAGTTGATGGACGCGTTAGCCTACAAAACTTTCTGCGAGGGTCTGAGCTAGATGCGTTATCTCCCCCTCACGGATAATGACCGAGCCGAGATGGTCACGGCGATCGGTGTGGACGCGGTCGACGACCTGTTCGCTGACGTCCCGTCTGCGGCACAATTCGATGGCTCGTTCGATCTGTCCGACCATATGGCCGAGTATCAGGTTGAGGCCAACATCGGCGGCATGGCGGCACGCAACTTCACCACTGCTGACGGGCCGAGCTTTCTCGGCGCGGGTTCCTACCGGCATCATGTGCCGGCGGCGGTGGATCATCTGGTCCAGCGAGGCGAGTTCCTGACCTCCTACACGCCCTACCAGCCCGAGATATCCCAAGGCACACTGCAGGCGCTATTCGAGTTCCAGACTATGGTCGCGCTGATCACCGGCATGGATGTGGCCAATGCATCCATGTATGACGGCGCGACCTCCTGTGCAGAGGCCGTGCTTATGGCCCAGCGGGTCACCCGGCGTCGCAAGGCGATCGTCTCGGGTGGGGTGCATCCGCATTACCGGGAGGCGACGGAAACCCAGTCACGCTATCTGGACATCGAGATTGACGCGCGAATGCCCGACCTAGAGGGAAAAGAGGACCTGTCCGGCGATATTGACGAGGACACCGCCTGCGTGGTGGTCCAGAACCCAGGCGTGTTCGGGCATGTCCGTGATTTCTCGCCGCTCGCTGAGGCCTGTCATTCGGCGGGCGCCCTGCTGGTTGTGGTTGTTACCGAGGTGGTATCGCTGGGGGCGATCCGTCCACCCGCTGAGATGGGCGCCGACATCGTCGTCGCCGAGGGGCAGAGCTTGGGCAACGCGCAGGGCTTCGGCGGGCCCTATGTGGGCCTGTTCGCCGCTCGCGAGAAATATGTCCGGCATATGCCGGGCCGGCTAGCAGGCGAGACCGTCGACGAAGATGGTCGGCGCGGCTGGGTGCTGACCCTGTCGACCCGCGAGCAGCATATTCGCCGTGAGAAGGCGACCAGCAACATCTGCACCAACTCAGGCCTGTGCGCGCTCGCCTTCACCATCCACCTGTCGTTGCTGGGTGAGCAGGGCTTTCGCGACCTGGCTAAGCTGAATCATGCTAATGCCGTGGAACTAGCGGACCGGCTGGATGCACTCACGGACATCGAGGTGTTGCCGCAGACCTATTTCAATGAGTTCGCCGTGCGGCTCGGTGGATCTGCCGCTGTAGCCGTCGAGACGCTCGCGGCACACAATATTCTAGCCGGTGTTCCGGCGTCGCGGCTGTTCGGCCCTGATGCGGGTGTTAATGATATCCTGCTCGTCGCGGTTAGCGAGCTGACACAGCCCGAGGACATGGACGCGCTGTGCGCCGGGCTGGCGGAGGTTGCGGCATGAGCGGTCATTCGAAGGATCTGAGTCGCCCGACACCCTTTGGAGAGCTGGTCGCGTCGCCGGTCGTCGGTGTGGAAACGGTGCATGGCCATCAGGGACTGCGCTTGGAGGAACCGCTCCTCTTCGAGATCGACAATACTGGCGCGGAGGGGGTCGATCTGCCGCCGCCACCGGTGACCGAAAATCGACTCGGCGGCCTCGAACGCAGTTCGGCCATAGGCCTACCGAGTGCGAGTGAGCCCGAGATCGTGCGGCATTTCACGCGACTGTCGCAGAAGAACTATGCGATCGATATGGGTACCTACCCGCTCGGCTCGTGCACGATGAAGCATAACCCGCGCCTGAACGAGAAGATGGTGCGCCTTTCGGGCTTTGCGAATCTACATCCACTGCAGCCGGAGTCGACCGTCCAGGGGGCGCTCGAGCTGATCGACACACTGGCGCACTGGCTCAAGGAGTTGACCGGCATGCCGGCCGTCGCCATGTCGCCAGCGGCCGGTGCGCATGGCGAGCTGTGCGGGGTGATGGCCATTCGTGCTGCCCTCGATGCCCGGGAGGGTGGGCAGACGACGCGGCGACGCATCCTGGTGCCGGATTCGGCGCACGGCACTAATCCGGCCACCGCGGCTGTTTGCGGTTTCGCTGTGGATGCGATTCCGTCGGACGCGCGTGGTCGGGTGGACGTCAAGGCCTTCTCCGACAAACTCGACGACGATGTCGCCGGGATCATGATCACCAACCCGAACACCTGCGGGCTGTTTGAGAATGACATGATCGAGATCGCGCGATTGATACATGACGTCGGCGGCTATTTCTACTGCGACGGTGCTAACTTCAATGCCATCGTCGGCCGGGTCAGGCCGGGTGATCTCGGTATCGACTGCATGCATATCAATCTGCACAAGACTTTCTCGACGCCGCATGGCGGCGGCGGGCCCGGCGCGGGCCCGGTAGTCCTGTCAGAGGCGCTCGCGCCCTTCGCGCCGACGCCGTGGGTGGTGCATGACGGCAATGGGTATGCTCTCGTCGAGCACGCGGCGGATGCCGGGGAAGCTAGGCCGTTCGGGCGGCTCAAGGGCTTCCATGGCCAGATGGGCATGTTCGTGCGTGCCTATGCCTACATGCTTAGCCATGGCCGTGACGGGCTACGGCAGGTGGCAAGCGACGCGGTCCTCAATGCCAATTATGTTATGTCGCAATTGTCGGACGTGATGACGGCCGCCTTCGATGGCCCTTGCATGCATGAATGCCTGTTCGATGATCGATTTCTGAAGGATTCCGGCGTGACTACCCTCGATTTTGCTAAGGCGATGATCGACGAGGGCTATCATCCTATGACCATGTATTTTCCGCTGGTCGTCCACGGGGCGATGCTGATCGAGCCGACGGAGACCGAGTCCAAGCGCGAGCTGGACAACTTTGTCTCGGTGGTGCGCGCCCTCGTCGCACGGGTGCAGGCCGGAGAAAGTGATGCATTTGCCGCCGCGCCGCGGTTGACCCCGCGCCGCCGCCTCGATGAGACGACCGCCGCCCGCCGCCCGATCCTGCGCTGGACTCCGGATGTCCCGACCGTAGAGGCGGCGGAATAGCCGCTGCCCCGGTATGCACGCATGAAAAAGCCCCTAGAGAGGCCTCCTCTACACGTCATCGCGCGCGTGTTTGTTCAGATGTCTAGTTGAGCTTACCCGGCACTTCGCGGATCGCCTCGTCGACGATGTCATCGCCCTTCTGACCCTCGACCGCCTCGGCCAAGATTTGACGGGTCGCGGCGATGGCGACGTCGGCGGCCTGCGCCTGGATTTCGCGCTTTGCGCTTTCCTCGGCCGCCGCGATCATATCGATTGCCTGTTGTTCGCGGCGCTTGAGGGTGGCTTCCGTCCGCTCCTGGACATTGGCCTCGATCCGTTTTGCCTCTTCGCGCGCCTCGTTGATGATCCCCTCGGCCTCGGCGAGCGCGTCGCGCTGCTTGCGCTGATACTCGGCGAGCGTGTGCTGGGCCTCCTCGCGCAAGCGCTGCGCCTCGTCGAGCTCGGTCTTGATCGCGCCGGCGCGGTCGTCGAGCTTGCCCCCGATCATCTGCGTCACCGGACGATAGATCGCCACGATGAAGATGATGAAGGCGACGAGAATCCAGGTCTCGGGCTTCTCGAGGAAGGGAACATGGTCGCCGGCGGCGGTCGCCGGTCCGGACATTGCCGCAAGCGCGATCGATGCAGCGAACAACCGTGTGAACATCAGGAGCGCTCCCCTGCGGCCGCGTCGACCGCCTTGCGAACGGCACCACTGGCTGGGGTTACCCCGATCAGCCGCTCCACGGCCTGGCTTGCGATATCCTCGACGAGCTCGGACACGTTGCCCATGGCAGATTGCTTGGCGTCGTTGATCCGCACGCGCGCCGCCTCAGCATCGGCCGACAGTTTCTCCGTCAACGCCGCGTTCCGTGCCTCGGCCTCAGCCGTCGCAGCTTCCGCCGCCTTGTGCAGCTGTTCCTGGGCGTCGGCGCGGGTCTTGGTCAGCTCGGCTTCGTAGGCTGCAAGCACCTCTTCAGCCTCGGCCGTCAATTCCTCCGCCCGCTTGATGTCGCCGTCGACCCGCTGATGGCGGTTATCGATAGTCGCGGATATTCGCGGCAGATAGATGCGCCACGCGAACAGGAAGACGACGGCGAAGCACACGACCAGCCAGAAGATCTGGCTCGCGAATGAGGAGGGTTCAAACTGAGGCATTTCGGTGCTCTTCCGCTTTCGATCCGGTCATCGGCCGACATGCCCGCGGGCCATTAGACCGTATGACCCTAACCGTTGCGTTCGGTTTCGACTAACCGGCGAGGATAATGAAAGCCATGATCAGCGCGAACAGCGCAATGGCCTCCGTGACCGCGAAACCGATCCAGATAAACGCACCTATCTCGTCCTTCGCCGCCGGGTTGCGGCCGATCGCTTCGATGTAGCTGGCCCAGATGCGACCGACACCGATACCGGCACCGACCATTCCAATGGCGGCCAGACCGGCGCCGATGAGCCTCGCGAATTGTGTTGCGACTTCGAGTTCCATTATTGAATGCTCCTTCAAGCTCTCTCGTATGGGGATTAATGCAGATGCAGTGCGTCGTTGAGATAGACGCATGTAAGGATGGCGAACACATAGGCCTGGATGACGGCGATCATGACTTCGAGCAGGGTGATCGCGATCAGAAAGGCCAGCGGCAGCAGGCCGGGCAGGACCCAGAAGCCGCCGAGCGCGACGACGCCGCCGCCGATGACCTTGAGCAGCACGTGTCCGACGGTCATGTTTGCAAACAGGCGCACAGACAGGCTGATCGGGCGCGAGAAGTAGGAAATGATCTCAATCGGGATTAGCACCGGCGCCGAGACGATGGGCGCGCCGTGCGGGAAGAACAGCGTGAAGAACTTGAGGCCGTGCTTCACCAGGCCGATTATTGTGACGCCGACGAAGATGAATGCCGCCATCGCGAAGGTAACCGCGAGATGGCTCGTGAACGTGAATGCGCCGGGGATGAGCCCCAGCAGATTGCCGAACATGATGAACATGAACAAGCTGAAGATGAACGGGAAGTAGGGGCGACCCTGCGATCCCACATTGTCGCGGACCATGTCCGCGATGACCTGGTAGAAATACTCGGCCGAGGCCTGCATCCGCCCGGGCACCAGCGCGCGGCGCTGGGTGCTGACGACCATGAATATCACCAGTACGGCGGCCGTGATCGCCATCCAGAGCGACGAGTTCGTAAATGAGATATCGATCTCTGCAACTTCGAGTTCGACAATCGGAACGATCGTGAATTGTTCGAGAGGACTAGCCACCCGGATACTCTCCAGTCTTTCTCGGCGTTGAACCCGACGCGGCCATTCCTATGCGTCGGTATCGCCGTTTGTCTTTGGCTGGCTTGCCTGGTTTGCCGTCCGAATGACGTTCAACAAACCCGCGACAAACCCAAGCATCAAGAACACGACCAAGAACCAGGGCTTCGTTTCCAACCACCAGTCTAAGCTCCAGCCGATGCCACCGCCGAAACCCACTCCGGCGACCAGATCGACGACGACCTTTGCGCCGACGCCGATATCCGAAGCGCCACCTTTGGACCGGGACGAGGATTTTTGTTGTTCCCCCGCGCGCCGGTCGCGAATTTTGCCGAGGCGCTGTTTGAGTTCAGGCAGTTCAGGCGGATGGTCCGGATCGGTCATGGATCCCCTCGTCCCCGAATTGCTGTCCCCGCGGCTCGACTGAACCAACGCCCGAAAGCGAGCGCAACGTAGCGACCGTCCCTGGGCAAGTCAAGGTGACATTCCGCACATGCGAAAGGGGACAAAGGCCGCGGAAATCCGGGGGAAATCGCGGCTTGTGATTAGGCGATCGCGCGGATTTCCTCAGCCCCGCGAAGGTCGACCGACACGAGCTGGCTGACGCCGCGTTCGGGCATGGTCACACCGTACAATCTGTCCATGCGGGCCATCGTCATTCGGTGATGGGTGACGATGAGGAACCGCGTCGTGCCCGTCTGGGCGATGTGGTCCAGAAGGTTGCAGAAGCGGTCGACATTGGCGTCGTCGAGCGGCGCGTCGACCTCGTCGAGTACGCAGATCGGCGCCGGGTTGGTCAGGAACACCGCGAACAGCAGCGCGGTCGCGGTCAATGCCTGCTCGCCGCCCGACAGGAGCGACAGGGCCTGAAGCTTCTTGCCCGGCGGGCTGGCGTAGATTTCTAGGCCGGCCTCGAGCGGATCTTCCGCGTCGGTGAGCTCGAGATGTGCACGTCCACCGCCGAACAGGCGCGTGAACAGATCCTGAAAGTGTTTGTCGACCTCCTCAAACGACGCAAGCAGCCGCTGACGGGCCTCGCGGTTCAGGCTGGCGATGCCGCGGCGCAGCCGGTCGATCGCCGAGACCAGATCCTCGCGCTCGGTCTGGATCGTCTCGATCTTCTCGATGAGTTCTTCGGATTCCTGCTCGGCGCGCAGGTTCACCGGCCCCATATTGTCGCGCTCGCGCAGCAGCCGTTCGAGGCGACGATCCGACGATTCGAGGTCCGGCATCTCCTTGCCTTCAGGTACCTCCACCAGCGCCAGAACTTCCTCGGGCTTGCACTCCAGCCGCTCGGTGATGCGTTCGACGACGGTCTCGAGGGTCTGCCTAGCCTGGGCGACGGTCGACTCTGTTCGGACCTTATCCTCGCGTACATCGCCAAGCCTGGCCTCGGCGTCGCGCATGGTGCGTTCGGCCCGGGACAAGCGCTCGTCGGCTCGTGCTACCGCATCCGCGACCTCGTTGCGTCGTGCCTCCGAGGCCGTTAGGCGGCCCATCAGGGTCCGACGCTGGATCTCGATCTTGGCCGGGCGGGCCGCGAGGGTCTCGAGTTCGCCCCGGGCCTGACCGTCGCGCGCCTCGAGCTCGGCGATCCGCTCGCCGGCACCGTTGTCGCGCGCCTGCCAGGAGGTTTCCTCGGCAGCCAGCGCGGTGATGCGCCGATGGCGTTCCTCGGACTCGCGCACGAGACGGTCATGCTCGCTCTGCGCGGCCACGGATGCGGCCCGCGCCTCGTTGAGTTGGCCGCGCAGCGCCCCGGTGTTGCCGCGCAGGGCATTGAGGTCGCCAACCGCGGTGCATCGGGCGCGCGCATCGTCGACACGCACGTCGATATCGGCGATATCGGCATTGATGCGGGCGAGGGTCTCCCCCAGATTATCGTGACGCGCCACCCGCGCAGCGAATTCGCGCGCGAGACCGGCATGGGTGCGCCGCGCATCGGCGGCCGTGTCGTCGGCGTTCTCGAGCGCCGCGCGGGCCGAGCGGGCGGCCTCGCTCGCAGCATCGGCTCGCGTGCGTGCTGAGCGGTGTTCGGCCTCGATCGTCTCGAAGCCTGTCTCGGCCGTGGCGATGCGTTTGGCGAGCTCGGTGAGCCGGTTGCGCTGCCGAAGGCGGGTCGAGGTCGAGGAGCGCGCGTCGTTGCGCGAGATGTAGCCGTCCCAGCGCCAGAGATTGCCCGACCGATCGACCAGTCGCTGGCCGGCCTTAAGTTCGCGGGCGAGCCGTTCCCCCGTTTCCACATCGCTGACAACCCCGATCTGGGCCAGGCGGCGGGTCAGGGGCCCGGCCTTGCCGACATACTCGCTTAAGGGCCGGATACCCATGGGCAGGCTCGGATCGTCGGCGGGGGCGCCCATGATCTGCCAGTGACGCGGTGCGCGCTCGTCGGACGGCGCGTCCAAGTCTTCGCCGAGGGCCGCCCCCAGGGCCGCCTCATAGCCTGCCATGACCTCGACGGCGTCGATCATCGGCGTCCAATCGGTGTCGAGGGCTTCGGCCTCGGTGTCCAGCAGATCTTCCAGCGCTCCCGCCTCGGCACGCATCCGCGACAGGGCCTCATCTGCCTGAGAGCGGACGTCGCGGGCTTTGTCGCGCTCGCCGTCGGCGTGTTCGCGCGCCGACTCGGCGTCATCGAGAGCGCCGCGTGCCGCTTTGAGTGTTTCTTCCGCCGCGTTGAGGCGCGCCTCCGCGGTCTCCAGCTCGTCCGATGAGAGCCCCTGTTCCTCGATCGCCGCGCGCTCGGCCTTGGCCTCGTCGCTTTCGGTCTCGAGCCGGCGCCGTCGTGCGGCCAGTTCGCTGACCTCGCGCTCGACGGCCGTGATCTCGGCTTCCCCCGTTGCCAGACGCTCCATTAGTCCGGTCAGTTCGGACTCGATCGCCTCGACACGCCCGGTGCGGGCCTCCAATGTTGCCAGTGTCTCAGTGATCAGATCGGCCTCGCCGGCACAGGCCCGCTCAATATCGGCTTTCTCGGTGCCCATTCGCGTCAGCGCATTCCGGGCCTCTGCGGCGAGTCCGCGTTCGCGTCCGAGATCGGCCTCGATCTGGGCGAGCCGGGTCTCCCATTGTTCGCGCGCCGTGCGGTTGCGTTCTTCCTCCGCGTCCAGCTCTTCGCGGGCGATGTTGAGCGTCTGCAGCTCGGCTGCGGCTGCTGCCTCAGTTTCGCGCAGGGGCACCAGTTCAGCCGCGGCGGCCTCGCGTTGGCGCGTGACCTCGGACACCACACGGGTCTGCTCTGCCACCACGGTCTCGGACTGGCGGAAACGTTTCTTGGCATTCGCCAGGTCGTTGCCCGCCGCCGTCCAGCGGTGATGCAGGACGGTTGCTTCGGTGCGGCGGATGTCTTGGGAGATATTCTTGTAGCGACGTGCCTGACGGACCTGTTTCTTCAGGCCCTGAAGCTGTGCGTCTAGGGTGACAAGCACATCGTCGAGCCGTTCCAGATTGTTCTCGGCGGCGCGTAGACGCAGTTCCGCTTCGTGGCGGCGCGAATGGAGGCCCGTGATGCCCGCGGCCTCTTCGAGCAGGATTCGCCGGTCCGACGGCTTGGCGTTGATCAGAGCGCCGACCCGGCCCTGGCTGACCAGCGCGGTGGAACGCGGACCGGTTGCCTGATCGGCGAACAGGATCTGTACATCGCGTGCGCGTACGTCGTCGCCGTTGATCTTATAGTTCGAGCCCTTCTCGCGCTCGATCCGGCGGGAGATCTCGATATCGTCGGAATTGTTGAATTGGGTTGGGGCCGTGCGGTTGTGGTTGTCCAGGCTCAGCACCACCTCGGCCGCGTTGCGGGCCGGACGGTCGGACGTACCGCCGAAGATCACGTCGTCCATGCCGCCGCCGCGCATCTGCTTGGCCGAAGTCTCGCCCATCACCCAGCGCAGGGCCTCGACCAGGTTGGACTTGCCGCAGCCGTTGGGGCCGACGATACCGGTCAGGCCGGGCGCGATCTCGAGATCGGTCCCATCAACGAATGATTTGAAGCCTCTCAGTCTCAGCTTGTTGAACTGCACCGGTACGTAACCCCCAAGAAAGAACACCGCCTACAAGACGCCGTGCATTGTGAACACCGAATCACTAGTTCGCCAGAAGCGGATCGATGATTTCGGAGAATTCCTCGATCGAGCGCAAACCCAAATAAAGCTGGCCGTCGATTTCGAATGTCGGCGTGCTCTGAATACCAAGTGAACTCGCCTTTTGCAGGCTTAAGAGGATTCCGTTCGCGAGCTCTTCGTTTGCTATGCAACTCTGGAATCTGGCTTCGTCGATCCCGGCCAGGCGGCCGATCTTTGCCAATTCACCCAAAGGGTCATTGGATCGCGTCCACTTCGTCTGGTTTTTGAAAAGGACTTGGATCAGGCCGGCATAGCGTCGCGGGTGGGCGCAGCGGGCCATCATGCCGGCGCGCAGGTCTACACCGTCGCGCGGGAACTCCGAATAAACGAAGCGAACCTTGCCCGTGTCAACATACTTTGCCTTAAGGTCGCCGTAGACGTCATTGTGGAAGCTCGCGCATGCCGGACAGGTCAGCGAGAAATACTCGATCACAGTAACGGGCGCGTCGGGGCTTCCGATCGAGCGTTCCTGCAGCGCCGTCGCCGCGTCGATCGTCTCTTGCGCAGGGGCGGATGTCGCCGCAAAAGCGAGTGCGATGGCGCCGGTCAGGGCGGCTCCAATTCCTCGATATAGGCCCACAGGGTCCTCCAAATACTATATGTAGAAGATTATAGGGACGCGTATACGACCGGCCAAGCGCAGAAAAGATGCATTCTGCCAAACATTTAGCGACCCTTAGGACGATTCTGATAGCCGATTGTGGCCGAATGGAGACCCTGGTTTGGCTCAGGATTGGGACCGGGTTCGGCTACAGGCCAACACAGATTCGCCCAGGGTGCGCAGTGCGCGCCGCAACTCGGGGTCCTCCACGCCGGCGAGATCGGCGTCCAGCCGTGCGAGGTCGTCGGGATCTGCCTTTCCGGGAATGGCGGGTGCGGGCCGCGCGGGTGCTGAGATTGGCCCCTGGTGGAGGCGTAGGTGCGCGACGGCACGGTAGCCATAATAGCTATTGATCCGCTCGATCACCTGGGGTTCGAGATGCTGGAGTTCGAGGGCGAGCGGACCGGTGACGCGGACATGCAGGGTGCCGCCTTCGCCATCGTCGCCACGCACGAGGCGTAGTGGAACGCATTGGATCGCCAGCTCGCTACCGACGATATCGGCCCAGTCCGAGAACACGCTCGCCTCGAAGAAGCCGCGCTTGCGTCGTATGGTGGCGGTGGCACGGCTGCTCTCGGCGCCGATGGCACGCAGTCCGCGAGCACGCTTGCTCGTCATCGCGTCAGGTTTCTCGCATTCACGTCCATGTGAGCATGTTAGAAGGCGTAACCGACCGCCACAACGTCTCTAACGTCTCTTCCGACATGCCCGCGCCCACCGCCGACACGATCCTCGAATGGTATGACCGCAATGCCCGGCGCTTGCCTTGGCGAGTGTCGCCGGCTCTCTCGCGCCAGGGCGTGCGGCCCGACCCCTATCATGTCTGGCTCAGCGAGGTGATGCTGCAGCAGACCACGGTCGTAACCGTCGGGCCCTACTTTAAGAAATTTCTCGAACGCTGGCCGCGGGTCGAAGACCTGGCCGACGCCGATCTAGACGAGGTGCTGACCGCCTGGGCGGGCCTTGGCTACTACGCTCGCGCCCGCAATTTGCACAAATGTGCACGCCAGGTGCGTGACCAGCATGGCGGACATTTTCCGGACACTGAGAACGGCCTGCGCGCGTTGCCCGGAATTGGCCCTTATACCGCCGCCGCCATCGCGGCGATCGCCTTCGCACGAAAGGCGACGCCGGTCGATGGAAATATCGAGCGGGTGATGGCGCGGCTCTTCGCGGTCGGAACGCCGCTGCCGGATGCCAAGCCTGCGCTCAAGTCCTACGCTACGAGCATGACGCCCGAGCAGCGCGCCGGCGACTACGCTCAGGCAGTGATGGACCTGGGGGCGACGATTTGTACGCCGCGTGCGCCGGCCTGCGGGCTGTGTCCCTGGTGGCCGGATTGCCTGGCGCACGCGGGTGGGACCACGGCGGAGCTCCCACGCCGTGCCCCGAAGGTGCCGCGCCCGGTCCGCCGTGCGACCGCCTACTGGATGACCCGGCGGGACGGTGCGGTCTTGCTTCGGCGGCGGCCTGAATCGGGGCTCCTCGGCGGCATGATGGAGGTGCCGTCGGGGGACTGGGCGGAATCGGAGGTGTTCCGTGACGATCCGCCCGTGGCGGCGGACTGGCGGCTGTTGCCTGGGCTTGTGACTCACGTTTTCACCCACCTGCAGCTCGAACTGCAGGTCCGGGCCGCCCGGATCGACGGCCGGAGGTCGCTCGGCGGTGTGTGGGTGCCGGTCGAGAAATTTGGGGACCATCCGCTACCGACCCTGACCCGTAAGGTGGTGCATCACGTCCTGGCCCATCTGGGCCGCCCCGACAACGAATAGGCGCTAATTGAGTTCTGCTCGCAGCTTCTGGCGCAGCACATCGATCGGGACGAGTTCGCCCTCGATGTCCACATGCCAAAAGGTCCAGCCGTTGCAAGCGGCCGCGCCCTGAACCTCGGCGCCGATCTTGTGGATCGAGCCTCGGTTCTCGGCGGCCACGATCGTCCCGTCAGCGCGGATCTTTGCCGCGTGTCGGCGCTTGGGCGCGTAGAGTTTTTCGCCAGGCCGCAGCAGGCCGCGCTCGACGAGCCAGCCGAAGGGGATGCGCGGCTGCTCGCGTTTGGATGGTGTCTCGAGTAGGTCGGTCTCCGGAATGCGCCGGGTCTGGGCAATTCGCTTCTCAGCGACGGCAATATAGTCCGAGTCACGCTCGATGCCGATAAAGTCGCGGCCGAGCTGCTTAGCAACCGCGCCGGTGGTGCCGGAGCCGAAGAAGGGGTCGAGTATCACGTCGCCGACCCGGGTCGAGGCGAGCACCACGCGGTGCAGCAGTGCCTCCGGCTTCTGGGTCGGGTGCGCCTTGCGCCCGTCCTCGCCCTTGATCCGCTCGCTGCCGTTGCAGATCGGAAGAAGCCAGTCGCTGCGCATCTGCAGATCGTCATTCAGGGCCTTCATGGCCTCGTAGTTGAACGTGTATTTCGACTTCTGGCTCTTCGCTGCCCAGATCATCGTCTCATGAGCATTAGTGAAGCGACGGCCGCGGAAGTTCGGCATCGGGTTCGTTTTACGCCAGACCACATCGTTTAGAATCCAGAAGCTCAGGTCTTGGAGCGCGGCGCCGACGCGGAAGATGTTGTGGTAGCTGCCGATGACCCAGAGGGAACCGTTGTCGGTCAGGACCCGGTGTACCTCGCCCAGCCAGGCCCGACTGAACGCATCATAGGCCTGCAGATCGTCGAACTTGTCCCAGTCGTCGTCGACGCCGTCGACCATAGAATTGTTCGGTCGCGTGAGCTCGCCCGACAGTTGCAGGTTATAGGGGGGGTCGGCAAAGACGACATCGATGCACGCGTCCGGCAGCGCGGACAGCTGCTCGATGCAGTCGCCTTTCAGAATCACGTTGCGCGCAGGCACGTTGGTGCCTTTGCGACCTTGGCCAGGGGTTCGCATGGCCGCGGACGATGACCAACTCGGGACTCACCGTCAATCGGAAAATCACGTTCGGGTCGATTTAGTGTTTAGAGTCAGCTGGTTAACGAGATGTTGGGGTGCGTTCTAGGATTTCGCGTATGGGTGCAAAGCTGCGCCGGTGATGAATCGTGACGCCGAGGGATTCGAGGCCTTGGCGATGTTCCGCGGTGCCGTAGCCCGCGTTGCGCTCCCAGCCATAGCCTGGATGCAGCTCGGCCAGGGCGGCCATGAGCCGGTCGCGGGTGATTTTTGCCAGTATCGATGCAGCAGCAATCGACAGGATTTTCGCATCTCCGCCGACGATCGTCTCGCCTGGGCATGGGAGGTCCGGCGGCATTCGGTTGCCGTCGATAAGCACACGGTTGGGCGTCCCCGGCAACGCGGTGACCGCTCGGGTCATCGCCCGCATGGTCGCGCCGAGAATATTATGTTCGTCGATTTCCGCGGGATCGGCACTTGCGAGGGCGAATGACAGGGTGCCGCGGTCCTGCTGTTCGCAGATAATATCGAAACATCGCTGCCGCTTTGTCTTGCTGAGGGCCTTTGAATCGTCGACCCCGGCTGCGCGCAGGATCGCGCCGCTCTCGTCGCTCAGGATGGCCGCCGCGGCGACCACCGGCCCGGCCCAAGGGCCCCGACCGGCCTCATCCACTCCGGCGACGCTGTCATAGATTTCCTTAGAACACATGCGGGCAATCAGTCCGAATTCCGGGGCCTGCGGCGTCTGAGCCGCTTAATTACCAGCGGTATGAACAGCCGCTTCACCCCGTTGGGTGCGTAGATGCGCACGCTCGCGATTTTGCGGAACGCTAATCGTGCCCAATCCGCCTCGCGTCCGAAGGCGACAAGAAAGACATAGCGGATTGAGGCGTGCTGATAGCGCGCGGCGCGGTGCAGGCGGCGGATCGCGTTCATGTAGAGCGGCGAGATGATCAGCGACAGCGCCGTGACCGACAGGATGATGCGGAACTCGTCGCCCGAGATGATTCCTTTTTGCAGTCCAACATTGCCAAGCAGGAACGAGAATTCGCCGACCTGCGCGAGGATCAGCGCGCTGAGCAGCGCCTGTGCCCAGGGTTGGCGCAGGGCTGCGAAGATCGAGAGGTTGATGGCGGTCTTGCCGACGGTGACGATTAGCAGCATCAGGATGATAAGGCCCAAATTTTCCCATATTAGCGCTACGTCTATCAGCAGCCCTACCGAGAGGAAGAACACCATCATCAAGACCGACTGGATCGGCATCACCATGTCGAGCATGCCGACGCGCAGGTTGCTGTTGCCGATGGTGAGCCCGGCGAGGAACGCACCGTAGGCGGGCGACAGGCCGATGAGCCCGGAAACTGCGGCCGCGCTGAAGCAGCAGACGAGCCCCAGCAGGGGTGTCAGATCCCTGTGTCCCTGCGTCCGACTCAGCAAGGGGATGCTGAGGCGCTGGCGGCGGCTCAGGAAGATGATCAGGGCAAGCAGGAAACCGATCGACAGCATAATACGCCCGATCGCGAAGATGCTGAACGCGCCGTCGGCGACGACGTCGAGCAGCAGAATCATAGGCACGACCGCCAGGTCCTGTGCGATCAGGATGCCGACGGTGATCTGGCCGGTGCGGGTGCGCAGCTCGTCGATATCCTCGAGCATCTTTACCGCGACCGCAGTGCTCGACAGCGCGAGTACGAAGGCGAGCAGCGCCACCGCCGCGACCGGCCAGCCCTGCCACTGACCGATCAGCCAAACGAGTGACGTGGCGCCCGCGGTCTGCAGCGCCACGGTGGTGACCGCGATCTTCCAGATCTGCCGGAAGGCGCGCAGGCTCAGCTCCATGCCAATCACGAAGAGCAGGAGCAGGACACCGAGCTCGGCGAGCAGGCCGATGCTTGCCTCGTTCTCGACAAGACCAAATCCCGACGGACCGAGGACGAAACCGGCGATGATGTAGCCGACTACCGCCGGCTGCTTCAGGCGCGTCAAGAATACGCCGCACAGCAGCGCGACGAGTACCACGATGGTGAGCGGGAGCAGTTCGTGGCTTGTAAGCATGCGGGGCGCACGCTAGCACAATGCCGCGTTGTCGATTGTTAATTCGCGTGTCCCACAAAAACTGCGTCGTTGTCTCAGGCAGGCGCGGCGTCGAACAGATCGAGTTGGCGTGCCGTGGCCTCTGTTTCGGTAAGCCTGAAACGGTGCGGGTCGAGCAGGGTCCGCTCGGTTCTGAAGCCCTGTTGACGGGCCGCGATGCGGAAGCGTTCCTCGAGCAGCTTCGCCAGGTCGCCGCGCCCGTGCATGCGCTCGCCGAACTGGCTGCGGTAAAGCGCGCCACCGCGCATTTCCCGCAACCGGTTCAGCACCCGACGTTTTCGGTCCGGATAGTGGGTCGCGAGCCATTCCTCGAACAACTCCTTCAGTTCCAGCGGCAGGCGCAGCAGGATATAGCCCGCATGGGTCGCGCCGGCCTTGCGAGCCCGAATCAGTATCGCTTCGAGCTCGTGATCGGTCAGGGCCGGGATCATCGGTGCCGCCATGACAGTGACGGGAAGACCCGCTGTCGCCAGCATCCGGATCGTCTCGAGGCGGCGCTCTGGCCGCGGTGCCCGGGGTTCCATATTCGCGGCCAAGTCCGCATCTAGGGTCGTCAGCGAAACACCGATCGCCGCGAGGCCGCGCGCGGCCATCGGGCCGAGAATGTCGAGGTCGCGGGCGACAAGCCCGCTCTTGGTCACGATCGAGACCGGGTGGTTATGCGCGGCGAGTACCTCGAGGATCGCCCGCGTGATCTTCAGCCGCCGCTCGACCGGTTGATACGGGTCCGTATTTGTGCCTATGGCGATGGTGCGCGGCTTGTAACCCGGCCGCGCGAGTTCGCGGGCGAGAAGCTCCGCGGCGTTCGGCTTGGCAAACAGCCTTGTCTCGAAGTCAAGGCCGGGCGATAGGCCGAGCCAGGCATGGGTAGGGCGCGCGTAGCAATAGACGCAGCCATGCTCGCAACCCCGGTAGGCGTTGATCGAACGGTCAAAGGGGATATCCGGCGAATCGTTCCGGGCGATGATGCTGCGTGTCCGGTCGAAGGTGACGATCGTGTCGAGACGGGGCGCCGGATCGCCGTCTGCATGATCTTGCCGCCAGCCATCATCCGTGGCGTTTTTCCGTAATCGCTCGAACCGCCCCGTGCGGTTGGAGATCGCGCCGCGTCCCGGGCGTGTGCGGTCGGGCAATGCGTCTGGACCGACGTCGTGAACGGCGTCGGTGGCGCGCGCGGGGCGGGTCTGCGGTTCGATCATCTTGTCCATGTCATGATGATAATCGCCGAAAGGAACAAAACAAGAACTATTGGTGCTAGTGCAGGAAGGTCGGTGCACCGGATCGGGACACTCAGATCGTCAGGATGCTGGGGGCGAGCCAGTCGCCGCGGGTGGCCGCGACGACTTCGGGGGCGAAGCATCGATCCACATGGGTGCGGATGTGGGCTGCCATTCGCGGGTCGCGCATCGCGGCGTGATCATCGCCGGACCATTGTGCCTTCCAGCGCGCGAACCAGGTGATTGTGCGCAGCCAGGTGAGCCTGCGCATGGGCAACAGCCAGGGGCCGAACGCGGCGGCGCGTTCCCGGTCCACCAGGTCCAGATAATGGTGATAGAAGCCCCCGACATCGGCGGCCGACAACTCGCCGCGGCAATCCGGGTCCCAGCTGGTCGACGTGCCCAGAGTGACATGGGCAAGGTCGATCGGCGCAGCACCATAGAGCGCTTTCTCGAGATCGACGAACCAGGCCTTGCCCGCGGCGTCGATCAGGAAGTTTCCGGGATGGGCGTCCGTACAGACGAGGCGGTGCGGAAAATCGGGTTCGCCTTGGCCGGCGAAGTTGCGCGCCCAGGCGAGGTCTTCGCGGATGCCGGCAGCGGTTTCGTCGTCAATCCCTGCATCCGACAGGAAGGCGGCCTGTTCCTCGATAACCTGCAGAGTCGAGGAAACCGGATTGCGGTGAATTTGGAGGGGCGCTAGCTTGTCTTCGGTCGGGACAGGCAGTTCATGGATCGCTGCCAGTGCCACGGCGATCGCTGTGAGATCATCCGGCAATGCGGGCGTGCGCCCGTTGATCGCGGTGACTAGGAGTGCGCCGCGCGGCAACTGGTCGCCTGGCGCGAGTATTGCACGACATTCCGGCGTATGGTCGCTCTTTGACGCCCGGTCGAACGCCGCGGCCTGATAGGCAAGCGCGTCCGCCGCGACTAGGCCCCACTGGTTCATCCGAGGAATGCGCAAGACCAGATCGCTGTCGCCGATGCGCCAATGATCGTGGGAAACCCCCTTGGTCGAGAGGATGCTCAGATCCGTGCCCTTGACCTCGGGTGCATGGCCTGACTGCCGCAGGCATTCGGCGATCGCGTCTGGGTCGAGCGTATCCGACACCGGCCTCAAAGTGCCTCGCGCCCTTCATGCTCGCGCAGGCGCGGCAGGAGCTCGGCGAAGTTGCAGGGCTTATGCCGAATGTCGAGCTGGTCCTTCAGGATGTCGTCCCAGCCATCGCGGCATGCTCCGGGCGATCCGGGCAGCACGAAGATATAGGTGCCGGCTAGCACGCCTGCATCGGCCCGCGACTGGATGGTCGAAGTGCCGATCTTCCGAAAACTAATCCAGCGGAACAGCTCCCCGAACCCGTCGATGCGTTTTTCGATCACGTCGCCCAGCGCCTCAGGCGTCACGTCACGGCCGGTAACGCCGGTGCCACCGGTCGAGATGATGACCTCGATCTGGGGGTCCGCCGCCCAGCTGCGAAACTTTTCGGCGATGGAGGCTCGGTCATCGCGCACAATGTCGCGTGCGGCCAGAATGTGCCCAGCGTCTTGAAGACGGTCCGCAAGCGTGTCGCCCGACCGGTCATTGTCGAAGCTCCGCGTGTCGGAAATGGTTAGGACGGCGATGCGGACGGGCTTGAAGCCGGGTCTGAGTTCAGTTTCTTGCATCGGTGTCCTGCGCTTCGTAGCGAGGCCAGCGGCCGGCGACGATGTCATCGAGCGAGGGCGACTCCTGCCCCAGCTGATCACGGTAGATCCACAGATTGGTCAAGATACGTTCGACGAACGCACGGGTCTCGCGCGACGGCAGGCTCTCGATAAACAGCAGGGGGTCGTTGCCATGGGACACAACACGCTCCCATTTCCGCAGATTGCCCGGGCCGGCGTTATAGGCCGTCGCCGTGCGGAACAAGTCCTGCTGGATGCCGCGTTCGGACATCAGCAACTCGATATACTGCTGGCCCAACGCGAGATTGAACTCGGGGTCGAACAGCTTGTACTTACCGCGTCCGCGCAGCGCACGCTCGCGGGCGACGAAACTGGCGGTACGCGGCATCAACTGCATCAGCCCGCGTGCGCCAGCATGGCTCTTGGCCCGCCGGTTGAAGGCGGATTCCTGCCGTACGAAGGCGAAGACCAGCGCCCTGTCGATCGCGTATCCGTTGGCAGGTTGCCACTCCGGCAGCGGGTAAGCCGCGGCGAGCTTCGCCTGCGGTTCGGCGAAGCCGGACAGCTTTAGCGAGAGCGCGGGCAGGCTGGCATGGGCGGCGAGTGCCAGCACTTCGGGCAGCAGGGTAGGGCTCGCGGCGGCGAGATTGAGGAGCTCGAGCCCGGCTTCATGTTCGCGACCTACCTGCAAGAGGGCGATCGCCCGGGCGCCGATCCGCGTGTCTGCAATATCACGATAGCCGCCGACTTGAAGGTCGGGTTTCTTCCAGCCGAAGTCGGCGGTGATACCTAGTGCCCGGCGGGACAGGAGCCCGTAGAAATGGCGCTCGTGTAATGCGCCGATCTCCAGCAGAGATGTGACCCGGTCCGAGTGGCCGTTGGCGATCGCCGCGCGGGCTGCCCAGAACCCGCCGGCCGCGACCAGCGAGTCGGCCGCCTGCGGGGATTGGGCGAGCGCGCCGAACAGAGATTCGGCGTCTTGTGTCTTGCCGAGCCGCCACGCAGCAAGCCCGCCCCACCAGTAGGCAAGGGGCGCGGCGCCGGGGGCGACTACGTCCGCCGTCCTAGCGGCTTTCAGCGCTTCCGCATCCTTGCCTGCCCGATAGTAACCGCGGGCAATTGTCCGCCAGGCTTGGGCAATCTGAACATTGTTCAGATTTCGCTGGATCTGGCGCTGTCCGAGTAATTGTTTGGCACCCGTGGGCCAGCCGCGGCCGACCCGGCGACGAATGTCGCTCTGGGCCTGGCGCCCTGCCCGGGTCGCAGCACGTGAATAAAGCGGTCGGCCCTCGGATGCCTTGCGCACAGCCTCACTGCGTACTTGCAAGGTGTTAGTGATCGGTGCCTGCGCAGCACGCGAGCCCTTGGGCTGACGCAGAACCGCAAGCCGGTGAATGCGGCGCGCCTGCGGGTGATCGGCATACGCGGCCATCCATGCCCGCAGTTCCGAAAAGCGCGAGCGGTATCTGGTCGGGTGGAGGTAACGCTGGGCTTCCACATGGCCCATCAACCGGTGGTCGTGTATCCGCGCAATGATCGCGTCCGCGGCCTTCCAGTCACCCGTCTCCTGCAACTCGTAGACCCGCTGATATCGCGCGACGTCCGCTGCGGACAAGATCCCGTCGAGCGATCCTATTCCCGGAATTACGAGGGTACCAGGGCCGACCAGGGCCGTTTCGACAGGTCGCGGCTTGGGTTGCTGTGCCTCGACGGCAGGCGAGGCAATACCGACCGCAATGACGAATGCGGCAATGGCTCGCGGAACCATGATCCGATATTTCACAGCGTTTCCGTCTCGATTGGATATCCGGGCCGTCGAATAGCCCGCCGGGTTTGTACGACACGTTGCCGCGTCGGGGCTTCACAATTCACTAATGATCGGTCATTGGCGCCAGCGCGTCCAGTTTCTCGCGCACCGCGATCAGATCGAGCCAAGCGGCGCGTTTCTGAGCGGGTTGGCGCAGCAGATAGGCCGGATGCAGCGTTGGCATGGCCGGGATCGCGGCCAGGCGCGAATCCTGTGTTGCAGCCGATGCATATTCGTACCACTTGCCGCGCAGCCGGGTGATGCCTTCGCTCCGGCCTAGGAGTGTCTTCGCCGATGTGCCGCCGAGAAACACCAGGAGACGCGGCGCGACCAGCGCGATGTGGCGCTCCAGGAACGGCAGGCAAGCCGCGATCTCGGCGGTAGTCGGCTGTCGGTTGCCGGGCGGGCGCCAGGGCAGGATGTTCGTGATGTAGACATTCCTTTCCCGGCTCAGATCGAGGAAGCCGAGCATGCCGTCGAGCAGCTGGCCGCTGGCGCCGACGAAGGGCATTCCCTCGCGGTCCTCGTCCCGGCCCGGCGCCTCGCCCACCAGCATGATATCCGCATCGGGGGCGCCGGCCCCGAATACAAGGTTGGTCGCCGTAGTCTTCAGCGCGCAACCGTCGAACGCCGCCAGGGCTGTCTGGAGTGACGCTAGGTCGTCGCAAGCATTCGCCAAGCCGCGGGCGGTTTCGTTCACGGCGTCGGCGGGCGCGAGGTTGGGCGGCGCCGTAGTCGTTGTGGGTGCCGGCGCGGCGTTGCTCGGGGCGCGTTCACGCGCCGGTTTCGGTGCAGGATTTGGCGGCTGTGTGGCGAACCGGTCGACTGGCGCGTCGAGAATGGCTTCATCCGCACCGGCCTCGATCTGCCAGCGCAGGGCGGCCGCCAACTTCTGACCTGTTTCCGGTGCGGTCGTCATGGTGCGTCGCGGTGCGTGGTTCGGAGCGTGCGGGTCATAAAATCGTTCGGTTGAGATTCGCGGTGGGTCATGGTTCCTTGCGAATTGTATCTTGTCTTGTGCGGGAGAGTCTTAACATGAGCGAACCGGCCACCGAACGGGAATCAATGCCCTACGACGTGGTGATCGTCGGGGCCGGGCCATCGGGTCTGGCAGCAGCCATCCAGCTCAAGCAGCGTGCTGCGGCGGCGGATGCCGAAATAGGTGTTTGTGTTCTCGAGAAGGGTTCTGAGGTCGGCGCACATATTCTCTCGGGGGCGGTGCTCGAAACCCGGGCGCTCGATGAACTCATTCCGGACTGGCGGGATCGCGGCGCACCGATCAACACGCCGGTCAGCGACGAGAAGTTTCTGTTCCTGCGCGAGACCGGCGCCACCTCGATCCCCACGGGGTTGCTACCGCCGCCACTGAAGAACCACGGGAACCACATCATCTCGCTCGGCAACCTTTGTCGCTGGCTTGGCGAGCAGGCGGAGGCGCTGGGCGTCGAAATCTATCCAGGGTTTGCGGCGACCGAGATCCTGTTCGACGATGACGGCGCGGTCAAAGGCGTGGCGACGGGAGACATGGGCATCGGCGCTGACGGCACGCCCACCGCCAACTACGCACAGGGCATTGAGCTGCACGCTCGCTACACCTTCTTTGCCGAGGGTTGCCGCGGCCATCTGGGGCGCCAGCTGATGGATCAATTCGATTTGCGTGCGCAGGCCGAGGCGCAGACATACGGGATCGGCATCAAGGAATTATGGGAGATCGATCCCGAGAAACACCAGCCGGGACTGGTTATGCACACTGCCGGCTGGCCACTAGACGGATCGACCTATGGCGGATCGTTCCTCTATCACTTGGAGGATAACCAGGTCGCGGTCGGCTTCGTCATAGGCCTCGACTACAAGAACCCCTATCTCTCGCCCTTTGACGAGTTTCAGCGGTTCAAGACCCACCCTGCGGTGCGGCCCGTTTTCGAGGGCGGCAAGCGGCTATCCTATGGTGCCCGAGCTCTGAACGAGGGCGGGGTGCAGTCCCTGCCGGAAATGGTGTTCCCTGGCGGTGCGTTGATCGGCTGCGAGGCGGGGACGCTCAACGTGCCCAAGATCAAGGGAACCCATACGGCCATGAAGTCGGGCATGCTGGCCGCCGATGCGGCATTCGAGGCGTTGACGGCGGGCGACGCGCCGGGACCAAAAATCGATAGGTTCACGGCGGCGTTCAGGCAGAGCTGGGCCTACACGGAACTGACGCGTGCGCGCAACTTCCGGCCCGCGTTCAGGTTCGGCCTGTTCATGGGCACCCTTCTGGCGGGCCTCGATCAGGTCGTGTTGCGGGGGCGAGCGCCGTGGACGCTGAAGCATGGACATGCCGATCACGAGGCGCTCGAATCCAAGAGAAAGCATGCCCCGATCGACTATCCGAAGCCGGATGGAGAGGTGAGCTTCGACAAGCTCTCATCGGTGTTCATCTCGAACACCAACCATGAGGAAAACCAGCCGGTCCACCTTACCCTCAAGGACCCCGCCGTTCCGATCACGGTGAACCTCGAGCATTATGATGCGCCCGAGCAGCGCTTCTGTCCGGCCTCGGTCTACGAGATCCTGCGCGACGACGACGGGTCCAACCCGCGGCTGCAGATCAACGCCCAGAATTGCGTCCACTGCAAGACCTGCGACATCAAGGACCCGACCCAGAATATTGTCTGGGTTGCACCCGAGGGTGGCGGCGGCCCGAACTATCCGAATATGTAAATGACCCGGCTGTCACGACAAGTTGTGGCCCCCACCATCATCGCTGCGGCTAGATTCGACTTCGCCGCACGACCGGACTAGATATTCGGGACGTTATGGACAATCGATGCGTATGAAATTTCCCCTATCGGTCGGCTTCGCCATTGCGGCGATCCTGGTTCTGTCCGTATTGCCTGTGAATAGTGCGACCGAGAACCGGGCGGGTCCGCCGGGTTTCCAGACGGACATCGAGGGTGCGCCATTCGAGGCAGGGTTGTCCGTGGCTGGGCGTTTCCTCGCGGCGCGGCATGCGGAATCCGTCGGCAATCTTGTTGCGGCAGCCGACCTGACGGCCGGCGTCCTTGGAGATGTGCCGACCAGCGAGATCTTGCAACGTCGCGCACATCTGGTCATGGTCGGGGCGGGCCGGTTCGACGATGCGGCCGCCATTGCGGAAGAGCTTCTGACCTCGCGTCCTGACGACCCACTGGTGGTCTACACGCTGATCGTGCGTGCTTTTCACAACGGCGCGTATGCGCGCTCGCTCGAGCTTCTCGAAGATATCCCGACGTCGGGGGTCAACGCGATTGTCGCGCCGCTGCTCAAGGCTTGGTCACTTGCGGGCTTGGGGCGCACGGCGGACGGAATCGCCGCTCTGGACACGATGGCCCGGATTGCCGGACTCGCACCCGTGGCGGGTTTTCATCAGGCGCTGATCGCGGAGATCGGGGACGATAACATGGGTGCCGAGGCAGCATTCCGACGTACCCTCGCAGCATCGGGCGAACGCCCGTCGTTGCAGCTTGTCGATTCGTTCGCGCGGTTCCTCATGCGCAACGATCAAAAGGACGAAGCGCGCAGCCTTGTAGACGATTTCAGGGGCCGCAATAAGGAAACGCTTTTGGTTGATTCTGTGCGCGACGTGGTCGAGGGACGCGCGGAGCCGGACCCGCTGTTCGGCGACGTGCGTCGGGGTGCGGCCGAGGTTTTCGGCAACGTTGCGAGCCTGCTCAACCGGGAACAACTTAGGGCCGAAGCGATGCTCTTCACGCGGATGGCGCTGGACCTTGCACCGGACGATGCATCCGCGAAATTCTCTCTCGCACAGTTGCTCGAGGCGCGTGATCGAGAGGATCTGGCGATCGAGGCCTATGAGAAGATCGACCCCGCGTCTCCCTACAGCTGGTATGCCCGGCTGGGTGTCGCGGATGCCCTGCATGCTCTTGGCAACAGCGATGCGGCCATCGGATTGCTGCGGGAGATGCTGGCCGAACGCCCCGCGCGCTCGGATGCGGCACGCGCGTTGGCTGATCTGTTGCGGGTCACCCAGCGTTTCGACGAGGCGGTCGTCGCGTATGATTTGACCATGCAACGGCTCGGACGCGAACCCGATTGGGGCCTGCTGTATACGCGTGGCATTGCGCTGGAGCGCGCCAAGGACTGGGACCGTGCGGAGAAGGATTTTCTGCGCGCGCTCGAACTTTCTCCCGACCAGCCGCTGGTGCTGAACTATCTTGGATATAGCTGGGTCGAACAGGGCGTGCAGCTCGAGCTCGCCAGACAGATGATAGAGACCGCTGTCGAGAAACGGCCGCGGGACGGCTACATCACGGATTCGCTAGGCTGGGTTCTCTACCGCTTGGGTGACTTCGCGGAAGCGGTGGTACATCTTGAGCGTGCCGTCGCGCTCGAGCCGGGCGACCCGATTATAAACGACCATCTGGGCGATGCCTACTGGGTCGTCGGGCGAAAGCTCGAGGCGCGCTTTCAATGGCTGCGTGCCCTGTCGCTGGAGCCCGACGCGGACGTGGAGGGCGAAATACGTCAGAAGCTCGATGGTGAGAAAACACCCGCGCCGTTGCCGTCGGGCAAGAAACGCGACATCTAGGCGGGTGCCCCGTGACACTGATACGGCGCCGGACGATGTGTCACGCCGCGAGCACGCGGCGGCAAAGCTCAACCTATTTCTGCATGTTGGTGCGCGGGCACCGGATGGCTTCCATCCGCTCGAAAGCCTCGTCGTCTTCACGGAATTCGGGGACCGGTTGCACCTAGAACCGTCAAAAGGTTTCAGGCTGCGGCGTATCGGTCCGTTCGCGGATGCACTACCCGCCGCCGCCGCGGACGACCTGACGGCTCGCGCCGTGACAGGGCTTGGTGAACTAGTTGCTCGCGTGCCGGACTTTACCGTTACGCTGGAGAAGAATATTCCGGTCGCCGCCGGCATGGGCGGCGGCTCGGCCGATGCGGCCGCGGCGATTCGGCTGGTCTGCCGCACATGGGGCGTGCCGTTCGAGAGCCCGGACGTGCTTTCGCTTGCGGTGGGCCTCGGTGCGGATGTGCCGGTGTGCCTCTACAGCGAACCGGCTTGGGCGACCGGGGTGGGTGAGCAGATAACGCCGCTGCCCGGTCTGACCGATCTGGATCTGTTGCTGGTCAATCCGCGCGTGCCCCTCGCCACGGGTCACGTATTCGGCACCTTCACATCACCTGCCAGCCTTGATCGGATGTTGCCAACCGGGGTGGATTTCGCCGCGCCCGCGGCTTTTCTTTCCTATCTGGAATCGCAACGAAACGATCTTGCCGAGCCGGCCCGGGCACTCTGCCCCGTGATCGATGACGTGCTGTCCGGACTCGAGCGACAGGACGGGTGCCGGCTGGCACGGATGAGCGGCAGCGGACCGACCTGCTTTGGGGTCTTCGATGACCGGGTGGCATGTGAACGCGCCGGTGCGGCGATCGGCGCGGCGAACCCGGATTGGTGGATAATCCCGACACGGACGGGCCAACCGGCCGTTTGAACCCGACCTAATTCTTGTGGCCGAGGGAGTGTGGAGGCGCGCCGAATGATCCCGGCGGGGCGATCGTCGATGGGGGAATAGTCACGCCGCGGGAACCCGAATCGAAGCCGGACGGCTCCGGTCTTGTCTGCGCTTCGGCGCGGCACGTATAGTCGCGCCGCCAGCCGCATTGTGCTTATCATTGTATGTGGTGCACCCTCTCGAGACGGAGCCGTTTTCATGGCTAAAGACGTTGCCCTCATCACCGGCGTGACCGGGCAGGACGGGGCCTATCTGGCCGAACTGCTTTTGCAGAAGGGTTACGAGGTTCACGGCGTGAAGCGACGCTCCTCGTCGTTCAACACCGGCCGAGTGGATCATCTATATCGCGATCCGCACGAGGCCGGCGTGGCATTCCATCTCCATTACGGAGATATGACCGACGCCACCAACCTGATTCGCTTGATCCAGGAGGTACAGCCGACTGAGATCTACAATCTCGCCGCCCAGTCGCATGTGCAGGTGAGTTTCGAGACTGCGGAGTACACCGCCAACGCGGACGCGATGGGAGCGCTCCGCCTGCTCGAGGCGATCCGAATCCTGAAGCTCGAGGACACGGCGCGCTACTATCAGGCCTCGACGTCCGAGCTTTACGGCAACGTTCAGGAGATACCCCAGAGCGAGACCACGCCCTTCTATCCGCGCAGTCCGTATGCGGCGGCGAAACTCTATGGCTACTGGATCACGGTGAACTATCGCGAGGCGTATGGCATGCATGCGTCAAACGGTATTCTGTTCAACCATGAAAGCCCAATCCGCGGCGAGACATTTGTCACGCGTAAGATTACCCGCGCGATTGCGGCAATCGAGCTCGGCCTCCAGAAACAACTTTTCCTCGGCAATCTCGATGCACAGCGCGACTGGGGTCATGCACGCGACTATGTCGAGGGGATGTGGCGGATCGTCCAGAATGAAATGGCCGACGACTTCGTCCTCGCGACCGGCGAGACCCATGCGGTCCGCGAGTTCGCCGAGCTGGCCTTTGCCGAGGTCGGACGTAAGGTCGTCTGGCACGGTGAGGGGGTCGATGAGGTTGGGAAGGATGCGAAGACGGGCGAGACCCTGATCGCGATCGACCCGCGCTACTTCCGGCCGACCGAGGTGGACCTTCTGCTCGGCGACCCGTCCAAGGCGAAGCGGGAGCTGGGCTGGGAACACACCACGCCTTTCCCGCAGCTGGTCAAAGAAATGGTCGCGGCCGATCTCGAGCTTATGCGCGCTGAAGGCGACATTCACCAAAGCTTCGACTGAGGCCTGCGGCTTGCGGATCGCGTCGGCAAGAGCGATATAATCCCTACAGTCGGAATTGGGGCGTAGCCAAGTGGTAAGGCATCGGGTTTTGATCCCGTGATCGCAGGTTCGAACCCTGCCGCCCCAGCCAACTCTTGTGAAATCGGAAAACCGTCAGTCGTTTGCGCCATGTGCCTGTCGTACGCGCACCAACTGCTGCAGGCGGAACATCTGGCGGTCATGGATACCCGCTGCGCGCAAATGCTCGACCGTGTTCTCGAGATACTCCGCGGAGCTGCCGAGATAGCCCTCGGCCGTGGCCAGATGTTCCGCGACGCTGTCCTCGCGCAGGCGGCCCACATAACGCTCCGCCGTGCGATTGATCACAAAAGTGACGGCATTGACGGGTCCGTCCGGGGTCATCGCCGACACCCAGACCGCGGCATAGCTATCGAGCGCCATCTCGCGATCCCAGACGATGGAGAGTTCGTCCCGCTCGCGACCCTCGGGCAACTTGAAGACTATGCCGTTGCATGAGCCGCCGCGGTCGAGCGCTAGGACGAGGCCGGGCCGTTCCGGCGTGCCGCGTCCCAGCGGCGTCTGCAGGCAGAAGGAACGATGATAGCCCCAGATCCGCGCCGTGCGTTTCTCGCTGTAGTGGATTGCCGGGTTCCAGATGAGCGAGCCATAGCCGAACACCCACATGTCATGCGTGGGAGAGTCGGCGAAGAACGCGTCCAGTGCGGTAGCGCGTTCGGCGTCTGTCAATGGACGGATGTTCGTCACATGCTGCTGTTGCTTAAGCATGCGGTAGACTTCTCCGTTACGGATGGAGTCCCGGTTGAGCTTATTTGTCATTTCGAATCTGATTCAGGCGTCATGGTACCGTGTATATCAATCGACACAGGGGAACTGAACCGCGGTTGCGGGAGGGTAAATTCGGTTGAGGGCGGATGAGGTGCTGAGTTTCTGGTTCGAAGAATCGAGCCCCGAAGATTGGTTCGAACGCTCCGACGCGTTCGATGCGAAGATCGCTGCGCAGTTTGCCGATGTGGTTGCCTCGCGCTGATCATCCTGATCGATCAGTTATCCCGAAATATATGTCGGGACTCCCCGAGGCTTGGTCGGCCGATGCCGCAGCAGTCAACCTGATGCGTCGTGCGCTGGCCTATGGTTTCGATGTGGGGCTTTTCGTCACCGAGCGCAATTTCCTTTGCATGCCGCTGATGCTCAGCGAGGCGCCGGCCGATCTGGAGGACTGCGTGGCGCTGTTCCGGACACTGGCGGCAGGGTCAGCCGACGAGGCCCTGTCGCTGGAATTTGTCATCCGGCACCGGGACTTCATTGCCCGCTTCGGACGCTTCCCCCATCGCAATGATGTCCTCTGCCGCACCAGCACGCCCGAGGAAATCGCATTCCTGCTGGAACCCAATTCCTCTTTCTGAGGCTGTGGCGGATCAGGGAAGGTCGGCGAGCACGATTTCGGCGTCGCCGATGGCGGTGATCGTGATCTCCGTCTCCCCCCCGATGGCCGCACCGGCCCGCTCGCCGACCGCGGTGCCGTTCACCGTAACCGTGCCGCGCGACGGCACCAGATAGCCCTTGCGATCAGGGGCGAAGCCATGGGTCACGCTCTTGCCGGCGGCCAGGGTGGCGCCGAACAGTGCCGCATCCTGCTGGATTATCGGTGCATCGAGCGCGGTGTCCTGATCGCGTCCGGAGGCGAGCAGGACCAGAGCGCTTGCATGTTCGCCGCGCGGGAAAGCCTTTGTTTCCCAGCGGGGAGTGTGGCCGTCGCGGTCGGGTGTGATCCAGATCTGGAAGATGCGTGTCGTCACGTCCCCGACATTGAATTCTGAATGCCGGATCCCTGTACCTGCGCTCATGATCTGCACGTCACCGGCCTCAGTGCGGCCGCGATTTCCGAGATTGTCCTCATGGGTGATCGCGCCCTCGCGCACATAGGTGATGATCTCCATGTCGCGATGGTCGTGGGGTGGAAAGCCGCCCTTGGCAAAGATCGTGTCATCGTTCCACACCCGCAGCGGGCCAAAGCCCATTCGGTCCGGGTTCATGTAGCCGCCGAAGCTGAAATGGTGATGTGCGTCGAGCCATTCGTTGCGGAAGTGGCCTAGGTCGTCTAGCGCGGTGACGTCGATCATGCTGCGGCCTCCAGACGGCCGCGGTCATGCGGCGCAGTGAAATCGATGTCCGGGCCTTTGGGTACGATGCCGGTCGGGTTCACGGTTGCATGGCTGCCGTAATAATGGGTCTTGATGTGCCAATGGTCGATGGTCGAGGTCACGCCGGGCACCTGGTAGAGTTCGCGGGTGTGGTCCCAGAGGTTGGGATAGTCGATCAGTCGCCGGATGTTGCACTTGAAGTGCCCGTGATAGACCGGGTCGAAGCGCAACAGGGTGGTGAACAGCCGCCAGTCAGCCTCGGTGATGCGATCGCCTGCCAGATAGCGTTGCCGCGACAAGCGGTCGTCGAGCCAGTCCATCGTCTCGAACAGGTCGGTGACGGCCATTTCATAAGCCTCCTGCGAGCGCGCAAAGCCCGACTTGTAAACGCCGTTGTTGAGCGTGTGATAGATGCGCTCGTTCACGGCATCGATCTCGTCCATAAGCTCTGCGGGGCAATAGTCGCGTTCCGGATGTGCCGCGAAGGCGTCGAATGCGCTGTTGAGCATGCGGATGATCTCGGAGGATTCGTTGCTTACGATGGTGCCCGTATGTAGGTCCCAGAGCACCGGGACCGTGACCCGGCCGGTGAAGTTCGGTTCGGCTGCCTTGTAGATTTCGTGCAGATAGCTGGCGTTGATCACCGGATCGGGCACAACCCCCTTGCCGGGCTCGAACGTCCAGCCACTCTCGGCCATGTACCAGTGCACGACCGAAACCGAGATCACGTCCTCCAGCCCCTTCAGGGCACGGAAGATCATGGTGCGATGCGCCCAGGGGCAGGCATGGGAGACATACAGGTGATAGCGCCTGGACTCGGCCCTGAAGCCGCCGGTACCGGTCGATCCGGGGGCACCATCGGCGGTGACCCAGTTGCGGAAGGAGGTCTCGGGGCGTCTGAACGCAACGTCCTTCGCGTCATTCTTCGGTTCGACGGGCTGCCACACGCCTTCGATCATCATGCCCACGGCCAACTCCTCGCGCGGATGGGAAGCTCACTGGCGCATCAGGTGGGGCGGGCGGTCAGGAATGTCGAGGCGCGATGTTCGAATAACGAACGGTTTTTCGCTAATCGGCCCGCAAGCAATATCACTACCGCCCCTCGCGACGCCACGCGGCGACCAGGAACGCGCCGATCGCAAGCAACAGAATCAAGCCTTGGAGCAATGGCATCTCGCGCACGCCCGCGACGGCGGTGGCGTCGTTCCGCAAGAACGCGACCCAGCGTGCGGAGCTTTGCTGCGTCGATCCGTCACTGAGCGCGCGGCCTGCCCGGACGCGGCGCAATTCGGGCGGGCCGGATTCCGACATCCAGGCTACCCCGCCACCGGTCACCGCGGCAACGGGGCGCAGCAGTTCATCCGTCGCGGTCACGTCGGCAAACTCTATCGGATTGATGATACCGACCCCGGCGACTGCCGTCCGGCTGCCGTCGTCGAGCCGGTAGATGCCGGTCTCGGTGACGGTGAGGCTGCCGACGGCGCGGCCATCGCCCGTCTCCTCGAGTGTGACCGAGTTAACTTCGCCGGTCGGACCGGTCACGGTCACGGGCGCCGGGTCAGGCGCGAGGCTCCTCCGTTCGATCTCAATTGCGTCGCCACGGACCATGGCGGTGAGCTGGTCTTCCTCGAGTTCGGGCTCCTTCATCAGCCAATGGGCGAGGCGGCGCAGCAATTCGTTGTGCGGTCCGCCGCCCTCGAAGCCGCGCGCCCACAGCCAGATGTGATCGCTGAGTAACTGGCCGACGCGGCCCTCGCCGACCCGGTCCAGTATTAGGAGGGGGCGCCCCGCGGGCCCGTCCATAAGCACCGTGCCGGACTTGGGTCGCGCGTCGACATGGCGGAACCAGCGGCCCCAGTCAGGTGTGTCGTCGGCCGAGCCGAGGCCCGGAAGGTTGGCCGTCACCGGGTGCCGGCGTCCGACCTCGTTGACGTTGGCGACGAAGGGCGCGTCGGTCACCCTGCCGGTCGGTTCACTTGGCAGCACGGTCGCGAGCGCCGTGCGGTAAAGGCTGGTGGCGGGCGTGACCTCGGGTCCCGTCGCCTCGAGCAGCGCACCGCCGGATTCTACATAGTTGGCGATGTTGCGCAGGTAGATCGACGGCAGTACGCCCATGCGCCGGTAGCGATCGAAGATGATCAGGTCGAAATCGTTGAGCTTGACCTCGAAGAGTTCGCGATAGGGAAATGCGATCAGGCTGAGCTCGCGCACTGGCGTGCCGTCCTGTTTTTCGGGCGGCCGCAGGATCGTGAAATGTACGAGGTCGACCGACGGGTCGGCCTTCAGCAGATTGCGCCATGTGCGTTCGCCGGGATGCGGGGCGCCCGACACGAGCAGCACCCGCAGCCGGTCGCGAATGCCGTTGACGGTGACGACCGCCCGGTTGTTAGTCCGGGTCAGTTCTGCGCGGCCCGGCGCGACTGAAAGTTCGAAGACGCTCGTGCCGCCTCGGTCAACGACCAGGTCGATGCCGTGATCGACCCCGACCGGAAGTAGGATTGTACGACCGTCTTGGGCACCATTGTGCCGGATCGTGACTTGCGCTTGGCGCGCGCGGACCGCGAAGGGTTCGTCGATCCTCAGGGTGAGGCGCACCGTCTCGCCGACGATCCCGAAGCCGGGACTCTCGACGATGGTGAGTTTACGGTCACCCGCCGCGCGGTCACCGGTAAGGATTGTATGCACCGGTCCGCCGGTGTCGAGACCAAGGATATTCTCGGGCAGATCGTGTACCTGTCCGTCGGTGATCAGGACGGCGCCGGCGAAGCGGTCGCGTGGAATGTCGATCAGCGACCGGTCTAGGGCCGTGAACAGATGTGTGCCGTCACGCGGACCCGACGCCGGCGTCTCCGCGTCTCTGGCGACCGGCGCCTCGACGACCCGGAGCTCGAAGTTGCGCTGGGTCGCCGCCCATTCGGTGATCCGGGCGAGTGCTGCGTCAGCCTTCGCGCTGCGCGCGCCGATTGACTGACTCTGGGAACGGTCGACGACTACCAGCCCGATGTCCGAAAGCGGCGTGCGGTCCTCGATCACTATCGACGGGTTCGCGAGCACGGCTAGGACTGCAGCGGTCGCCGCGATTCGCCAGATCACCCCGGGCGCCGGCAGTCCAGGGCGCGGCGCGAAGAAACCGGCTAGCATGATGAGCATGCCCAAGACCACCATGGCGATCAGGGTGTCGAGCGGAAGCAGCGGGTCCCAGATGATTGAGGACGCAGCCATCGCTATTGTCCTAGCCGCTCGAGTATCTCGTCTACGTGCACTTGGTCGGCCTTGTAGTTGCCGGTGAGCGCGTACATCACGAGGTTGACGCCGAAACGGAAGGCCAGCTCGCGCTGTCGGGCGCTGCCCGGCACCACCGGAAACATCGGTCGACCGGTCTGATCGATCGCCCATGCGGCGGCGAAATCATTCGCGCCAATGATCACCGAGGAGACGCCGTCGTTCACCCGTTCGTCGGGTTGCTGGACGAAGAGCCGTCCGCCTTCCCAGCGCCCAGGGAACTGATGCAGTAGGTAGAAGGCCTTGGTCAGCACATGCCCGGCGGGAACTTCGAGCAGGGCCGGGATATCGAGCCCCTGCACCAGGCTGCGCAGGGTCTGGGTGCCGGAGCCTACGCCGCCGATGCCTGAAAGATTCTGGTCGCGCGTGTCAAACAGGACGGTTCCGCCGTTTCGCATGAAGGCGTTGATGCGTGCCTGCGCCGCATCCGACAGCGGTGCCTGGCGATCGGTCATCGGCCAGTAGATCAGAGGGAAGAAGGCCAGCTCGTCGCGTTCGACATCGAGGCCCACGGGCGCACCCGGTACGACCGATGTTCGCCGCGCGAGTATCTGTCCCAATCCGGCGAGGCCGGCGCGGCTGGTTTCGTCGACCTTTGTGTCGCCGGTCATCACGTAGGCCAGCCGCGTGTCTCTGGTCGCCTCAAGGGCGAACTGGTCACTCGACTGGGCCCAGCCCGAGGTCGTGCCGGCTGTGAGTATGCCCCCGGCCAAGGTAAGGCAGATCGCGACCGTAGTGGCGCCACGCGACAGTCGTGGAGTCAGGCCACGCAGAACCAGGGATACGATAAAATCGACGAGTAGCAGCATGAAGGCCGCGACCAGGAGCCAGACCCGCAGGTCGCGCTGCTGGGTCGGGCCGTAGGTGACGTTCTCGACGCCGGGCGCATGGGCGTCAAAAATCTCTGGCGCGAGGTGTGGGCCGAGATTGATCGCGCGGCGCGACTGGGTGCCGCCGTAGAACCCCGGTGGTGTCTGCGGTCCCGGGCCGACGTCGGCGTTGGGTCCGGCCGGAAGTGGACGACTGGTGGCGGGTGGTTTGGCCAGACGGCCGAAGCCGTCCAATGTCGCCAGAGGCGGCAGCGGACGGATGGCATTGGCCTCTGGGGCCACGCCGTGGCTGAGCGCGACGAGGCGCCGTAGCATGTCGACATACAGGCCGGAGAGCGCCAGCGATGACCATTCGGCGTTGGCCGTGGTGTGGAACAAGACGAGCCAGCCGTCGCCGCGTGGTTCGCCCGTGACCAGCGGCGTGCCGTCATGCAGCCGACCCCAGATTTTTGCCGCCAGCTCGGGCGAGGGCTGGGCTAGGACCTGACGGCGGATGACCACATCGTCAGATGGTTCCAGTCCGGCGAAGGGAGATGTCGCATCGAACGGCGCCAGGCGCGAGGGCCGGCCCCAGCTCATGACGCCACCGAATACGCGTCCGCCGCGACGCAGATCGACGGGCAGCAGGCGATCGCTGCCGTCGGCGAGGTTGGGTCCGGCGAAGCGTACTAGGACGCCGCCGTCGTCGATCCAGGCGTCGAGCCGGGAAATCTCGGACTTGGTTAAGTTGCCGATGTCCGACAGGATCATCACGGCGAGCTGTCGTTCCAGCAGAGTCTCGACGGTGCCGTTGCGCACTTCGGCGAAGGGTTCGAGCGCGCGGTTCAGATAGAAGGCGTTGCCGATCAGCGGCTGGTCTACTTGGGCGGTGTCGCCCGAAACAATGCCGACAGGCCGTCGCCGCAGGCTTTCGTCGAACAGCATGATCGCTCCCGCATGGCTGGCATTCTCGATGCCGATCCGCGCGATGCGGTTCCGTAGCTCGCTCGGCATGCTCAGGGGTACATCGACAAGTTCTACCCCGTCTTCGAATTCGAAGGCCCCGCGGCCGAGTAGCCGGCCAGTTTCGTCCGTCGCGACGAGCGCCGCGCTGCGCATGCCCGCCTTGTCGACGCGTGTCACGCGAATCCGGACGCCGTCGGATGTGTTCTCGCTCGCCGTGATCATCAGGGGATAATCGCCGGGTGCCGGGTGCACGAAGCGAAGCGCGCCGAGGTCCTGTAGCGCGCGTGCGAGCGGGGCCGTGGCCGCCTCCGGGTCTTCGAGGCCGCTCGCCAGCCAGACGGCGTTGGCGGGGCCGTCGAGGTCCGAGGCCTCGATCCGGGTGCGCACGTGTTCATGGTCTGCCGTCCAGGGCACCGGCACGATCGTGCGCAGACGATCGCGTGCCTCGGCCGCGGACATTGGACGCAGGGGGGTGCCGGTGCGCGCCGCGCCGCGTGCGGTCGTCGCGATGTAGACGGCGCGGTTTTCGCGGGCGGCCTCGTCGATCAGAGCAGCCGCCGCTTCGCGGCGCGCGGGCCAGTCGTCGCCGGCGCTCCATCCGTTGTCGATGACTATGACCAGCGGTCCACTAGTGCGCAGCACGCGACTGGGGTCGAGAACGGGATGGGCGAGCGCCAGGATGACGAGCGCAGTTAGGACAAGGCGAAGGGCGAGCAGCCACCAAGGTGTGCGGTGCGGGGTCTCCTCGTGCTGCGGCAACCCCATCAGTAGCCGGATGGACGGGAAGGCGACCCGGGCTGGGGCGGGCGGCACGGCCCGGAGCAACGACCACAGGACCGGCAGTGCTGCCAGCGCCGTTAGCAGCCAGGGCATGGCAAAGGAGAGTGAGCCGATGCTCAGCATCGCGGCTCAGCCTCCCGCCGCCTGTCGGTCGGCCATCGCCATGAATAGGCTCAGCAAGGCGGGCTCCGGCGGGGCGTCGGTTCGGTGGATGGCGAAGGACCATCCGGCCTGTTGGGCGAAGGTGGCGAGTGATGTCTGCAGCGCGTCGAGGCGTGCCATATAACCGTCATGCAGGGACTCCGCCCGCCTGACCAGCAGCTCGCCCTCGGTCTCGAGCCCGCGGAACCACGTGCGGCCGCGGAACGGGAGCCGTGCCTCGCTGGGGTCGAGGACCTGCAGCAGATGGCCACGAACGCCTCGAGCGGCCATGTCGCGCAGGAACGTCATAAGGGCATCACGATCGACCATGAAATCGCTGATCAGGACTACGTTTGCGTAGCGCGGCAGCGCCGGAACCTGCGGCACGTCGTAGTCTTGCGGCGCGCCGGCTATCTTGTGCATCACGGCCATCGCGATCCGGTCGAGAACGGCGCGCCCGGTTTCCGGTGGCTCCGGTCGGTCGAGCAGTGCGATCCGCTCGCCGCCGCGAGTGAGGAGCGATGCTAGGGCCAGCGACAGGACGGCCACGCGATCCTGTTTCTTGGGCAGGTCAAGGCGCGAGGCGTAGCGCATCGAGGCCGTCAGGTCCGGCCATAGCCAGATGCTCTGGGCGGCGTCCCATTCGGTCTGGCGGACATAGAGTCGATCCGAGCGCGCCGAGCGTCGCCAGTCGATGTCGGACGGGCTGTCGCCGAAGGCGAAACGCCGATACTGCCAGAAGGTCTCTCCCTGACCGACCCGGCGGCGGCCATGCACGCCCTGAGCGACCGTCGATGCCACCCGGTCTGCGGCCGCCAGCAACGGCGGGAAGGTGGCCGCGATCTCCTCGGCGTCGCGGCGGGTCGCCGTGTTGGGACCGGGCGCCATCTCAGGCACGCATCCGAATGACCCTGGAGCGAGTCACGGCGTGGCCTACTTGAACGGATCGCACAGGCTGTCGATCACGTCGTCCAGCGTCCGACCCTCTGCACGTGCCGCGAAGTTCAGGGCCATGCGGTGCCGCAATACCGCCGGGGCCAGCGCGACCACGTCGTCGATCGAGGGGGAGATGCGCCCCTGCAGCAGTGCCCGGGCGCGGGTCGCCAGCATTAGCGCCTGGCTGGCGCGCGGGCCGGGCCCCCAGGCGACCCAGTTGGCGATTTCTTCGCGGTCGGTTGTGTCGGGGCGCCCGGAGCGCACGAGCGCCAAGATCGCTTCGATGACGCTCTCGCCGACGGGCAGTCGGCGGACCAGCTGCTGGGCGGCTATTAGCTGGGCCGCGTCCATCACCTGCTTCGGCGAGCGAACTGCGAGTCCGGTGGTCACGAGCAGCATCTGGCGTTCGGCGTCGGTGTCCGGGTAGCCGATATTAACCTGCAGAAGGAACCGGTCGAGCTGAGCCTCGGGCAGGGGGTAGGTGCCCTCCTGCTCGATCGGGTTCTGGGTGGCAAGCACATGGAAGGGGCTGGGCAGTGCGTGGGTGTGCCCTGCCACCGAGACCTCTCGCTCCTGCATTGCCTGCAGCAGTGCCGACTGGGTGCGCGGGCTCGCACGGTTGATCTCGTCGGCCATAAGCACCTGCGTGAAGACCGGGCCGGGAAAGAACCGGAAGCTTCGCCCGTCCTCATTTTCGTCCAGGATTTCGGAGCCGATGATGTCGGCCGGCATCAGGTCGGGCGTACATTGAACGCGACGGGTTTTGAGGCCAAGCACGGTGCCGAGAGTCTCTATCAGTCGCGTTTTGGCAAGCCCGGGCAGGCCAAGCAACAGCAGGTGTCCGCCCGCAAGCAGGGTAATGATCGTTTCGTCGATCACCTCCTGCTGGCCGAAAATCACACGGCCGATGCCGTTGCGAACGGCGGCGAGCTGTTCGTTTACCTGCTCGATATCTGTAAAAATGGAATCCGTGACCGGGACATCCAGTTCCGATCGCACGACATCATCACTGGGCATCACTTTTCTCCCGCCAGTGCTACTGTTTGCGAACCATGGGCTCTAACAACAACAATCCTCAAGGCCTGTTCGAACGGATCGAGAAGTCCCGCGCCAAAGGTTCGTCCCGGCGCGAGCCGATCGATTGCGGCCACTTCGACATGCGCATTGCGCGCGACGGGACTTGGCATTATCGCGGCTCCCCCATAGGCCGTAAACCACTGGTCACGCTGTTTTCATCAGTGCTCAAGCGCGACGCCGACGGCCAGTACTGGCTCGAGACACCGGTCGAACGCGGGCGCATCGACGTGGATGACGCGCCCTTCACCGCCGTCGAGCTCGACGCGACCGGTGCGGGCTGCGACCAACAGCTCATATTCCGCACCAATCTTGACGAAATGGTGATGGCGGGTCCGGAACATTCGCTGCGGGTGTTGTTCGACGAATCGACCGGCGAACCGTCACCCTATGTCCATGTGCGCGATGGGCTCGAGGCCCTGTTGACCCGCGCGGTCTATTACCAGCTTGCCGAGCTCGCGGTGGAAGACCCCGGCACAGGTCTGTTCGGGGTGTGGAGCGAAGGAATGTTCTTTGCGCTCGAGGCGGGCGAGGGATCGACGGGAGAACAAGCGAAATCATGAGCCCGGCAGTGCCTGACCGCGAACAGATTACCGCGCGTATCCGTGAGACCCAGTCCCATCTCGATGTCCGACGCAGCAGCGGTGCGGCCGTCACGCAGATGCTGCACTACGATTCCGATGCGGAACCGGGTGAGCTGCCCGCAAAGCGGCGCGGTGATCATGACCTGAACGAGATCGGCATGCGGCCGAAGCCGCCGCTGACTCCGGCGGCCGTCCTAGTGCCTTTGCTCGATCACGGCGACCGGATCACGGTGCTCCTGACCGAGCGCGCAGCCGATTTGCGCGCCCATGCCGGACAGATTAGCTTTCCCGGCGGGCGGATCGACCCCGAAGACGCGAGTCCCGAAGCCGCCGCGTTGCGCGAGGCGAACGAGGAGGTCGGACTGCCACTGACGTCGGTCGAACTGGTCGGCCGGCTGGATACCTACGAGGTCCGCACAGGTTTTGAGATCACGCCCGTGGTTGGCCTCGTCGAGCCCGGCTTCGATCTGGTCTGCGAGCCCGGTGAGGTCGCGGACGTCTTCGAGGTGCCGCTGGCCTTCATCCTCGACCCCGCTAATCACGAGCGCCAAAGCCGGGTTTTTCAGGGCAAGCGTCGCTATTTCTATGTGTTGCCCTTCGATGACCGATACATTTGGGGAGCGACCGCGGGTATGCTCGTAAATCTTTATGAGGTTCTGACCGGCCAGACGGCGCGCTGGCGCTAGTCACCGGTCGCAAGACAGCGTCGGGCACGCCCGGCGGCGCCGGAAAAACATGACTCCCAGCCGCATGATCGAACAGCAGGAATGGATGGCGGATCGCGATTTGCGGGCCATCTTCGCGGCGCTGCAGGCGTCCGGCGATCCGGAGCCGGCCTTGTTGTGCGTCGGCGGATGTGTCCGCGACGCACTGATGGATCGCCCGGTGGTGGATGTCGATCTGGCGACGGTCCATCCCCCCCACATAGTTACGGCCCGGCTCGCAGCCGCGGGAATCAACTTACTCCAGATTGGCATCGCGCACGGCACCGTGGTTGCCCGGTTCGGCCGGAAGCTGTTCCAGATCACGACCCTGCGGGTCGATGTGGAGACCGACGGCCGCCACGCGACCGTCGCCTACACCGACGACTGGACGGCCGATGCGTCGCGGCGCGACTTCACCATAAACGCGCTCTATGCAGATCTTGACGGCAACCTCTTCGATCCGCTCGGCGGTATTCCAGACGTGCAGGCGCCGCAGGTCCGGTTCATCGGCGACCCCAAAGCGCGTATCGAAGAGGACGCACTACGCATCCTGCGCTTCTTCCGATTCCACGCGCAGTTCGATTTGCCTGCCCTCGACGCACCGGGCCTGGCGGCATGCCGACAACAACTTGATCAGCTCTTGAATCTCTCGGGCGAACGCGTCCGCGAGGAACTATTTAAGATCCTGATGACGCCTGCGACCGGCTGGATGCGGAAACATATCGAATATATTGACCTTTTTCAGGCGCTCTTTCCGGCCGAAACCAGACCCGAGGTCGGCTTCACACTCCCCTTCATTGTTGCGCGCGAGGATGCGCTCGACATGCGCGACCCGCTGCGCCGCCTGGCCATGCTGACGCCCGATCCAGACGTTGCCGCGGCAGCGGCGACGCGGCTGAATCTGTCGAAGGCCGAAGGAGCGCGACTAAAGTCGATGGCGGCGAGCCCGCCTGGCATGACGCCGAAGCTCTATCCCCACACGCGGAAGCTTAGGCTCTACGCGTTGGGGGTCGAAGCATGGCAGGACGCAGTCATTCTGAGCTGGGCCCGAGCGGAGTCAGCCGCTGCCGAGTGTTCGGATTTCGAGGTCTCGCCGGAAGTCGACTGGCTGGAGCTGCTGCGGTTCCCCGAGGTCTGGCCGGTCCCGGCGTTTCCGCTTAAAGGGTCGGATGTGCGAGCCCTCGGGGTTGTCGAGGGGCCGGATATCGGCCGGCATCTGGCCGCGGTCGAGAACTGGTGGATGATCCGTGACTTCCGGCCTGACCACGCGGCCTGTGTCGCGAAGTTGAAGTGGCGAATGCATTGGCGTGGGCTCCGACGTCTGTTCGGCGGCATGTAGGTCCTATTCAGTGTGCACCAGTTCGCCCAACATGGGGACTTTCACCTCTTCGTTTTACAGCCGCTTAAAGGTGATGGTCATGCCCTTGTCGGTGAGCACTCGCTGGTAGATCTGCAGCTCCGGGCCGCCTGCCTCACTGGTGGCGAGCGAGTAGACCACCATCGTAACGCCGTCGATCCCCGCCCAGCGGGCGTTTTCGCCGCGAAGGGGTTGGGCATTTCCGACTTCTGGAACAGGATTCTCGAGCAACATGATGAAGACGTTTTCCTTGTTTTAGACTTGCATCAAGCTCTCCGAAACCTCTCGCCGCTTGACCCCGTCGCCGACCTAGCCCGCATCCGCGTAGCGGATGGCAGTAATCCAAGTCAGGGTGAAGTCCTCATTCTTGTAGCGCTCGACGGTGACGTCGAGGTCACGCACTTCCCGGTGGTATTCGACGGTGAAGATTGCGGTGCCCGCGCCCACATGGTTGACGAAGAATTTCTCTATAGCCTCCGTGGCCTGAGCGGTGCTGGTCAGCGCCGCGGTTGCGACCAGTATGGCCAGCCCTGTCATCGCGGTACGTGCCGCCTTTAGAAAATATACTCGTAAGCTCATACCGGGTCTGACCTCTGATCTTCGTGTGGTCTAGTTCCCGACCTTGACGAGCCGAGCATCGACCTCGCGTTGCGGCTCGCCGTTGGCGACATTGATCAACTTGAGGTGCATGCCGGTACCTTTAAGTGTTCGTTTGTAGGTCTGGATCACATAGCCGCCCGCCTCGGTGATTTGCATCACGTAGACCGACAGGGTCTGCTTCTCGATCTGCGCCCAGGTGAGCCCCTTGCCGCGCGGGTCTTGGCGGCCGACCGCATTGAAGAAGTTGGCCGTGTCGCCCGGCGTGAAGTTAATGCGCTGGGTGCGTCGGCGGATGTCGGAGTTATTCCGATCACCGCCGCCGCGGATCACGCTGGTCCATTCGACGTAGAAGCCAGTACCCTCGGCGCCGATCTTCACGTCGAGATCGCGGACGGTAACGCCGAAATACAGAGAGTCGCTGTTCTCGGCGACGCCTGAACCTTGGAAATGCCCGTAGAAGGACTTCACCGGCAGATCGTCCGCCATCGCGGCGGTCGCACCGAGCCAGCTCGCTGCGACCAGTATGACGGTGGCCAGAGGCGTGATGAGATAATGGCGAGTGCGGGCCATGGTCTCTCCAATCCTGCGCACGGGGGCCAGCCCGGCTTGGCCGAGTGACATGTATCAGATCCCGAAACTAGCTCAGGGCGGACGATATAGGAACTCCATGCGTAGCGGAATTTCGGACCGACTTAGTGGCTCCCGGCACTAGGACCAGGTGACGACCGGCGGCAGGGACATCAGGATCGCATCGACGTTGCCCCCGGTCCTGAGCCCGAAGGTGGTGCCGCGGTCGTACAGCAGGTTGAACTCCACATACCGGCCGCGGCGTTGGAGCTGATGCGCGCGCTGGTCGTCAGTCCAGGATTTGTTCATGTGTTGGCGTACGATCTTGGGATAGACGTCTCGGAACGCCCGACCCACATCTTGGGTAAAGGAGAAGTCCGCCTCCCAATCGCCGTTGTCCAAATAGTCGAAGAACACGCCGCCGACGCCCCTAGACTCGTCGCGATGCGGCAGGTGGAAATACTCATCGCACCAGGCCTTGAACTTGGGGTGATAGTCCGGATCGTGCGCGTCGCAAGCCGTTTTGAGCGCGCCGTGGAAACGTGCGGTGTCATCATCATTGGGATACATAGGCGTCAGGTCCGCGCCGCCGCCGAACCAGCCCTTCGTTGTCACGATGTGGCGGGTGTTCATGTGGGCCGCCGGCACCAGCGGTGATTGCATGTGCGCCACCAGCGAGATGCCTGACGCCCAGAACCGGCCGTCATCTTCGGCCCCGGGAATATTCTGGCGGAAATCCTCGGAGAAGACGCCCTCGACGGTCGAGATGTTGATGCCGACCTTCTCGAACACGCGCCCGCGCATAATCGACATCACCCCGCCGCCGCCCGGCGCGTCGTCCTGATCTCGGCGATCCCAGCTGGTCCGCTCGAACCGGCCGGCCGGCCGGTCGGCGAACGGGCTGTCCGTCGGCCCGTCCAGATCGTCCTCGATCGCCTCGAATGCGTCGCAGATCTGGTCGCGCAGGGTCGCAAACCAAGCCGAAGCGCGTACCTTGTGATCCGTGTCCGTCATCGCCTGTTCACCGTGTCCAACGTGGGAAAACCGTTTTGTTGCCGCAGCGCCTCGCCGAGCACGATCGCCAGTGCGGTGACGACGTTCAGCGAGCGCAGGCCTGCGCGCATAGGCACGCAGATCCGTGCGCCGGCGCGCGCGTGAACCGGTTCCGGAACCCCATCGCTCTCGCGGCCGACGAGCAACGTATCTTCGGGCCCGAAGGCAAAGTCAATGTGCCGTTCTGTCGCCTTGGTGCTGAGGAGGACGAGGCGCCGCGGCGGTACCAAACAGGCCTCGAAACGGTCCCAGGAGGTGTGATGGGTAAGCTGGACGTGATCCAGATAGTCCATGCCCGCACGCCTTATACCAGGGTTCTGCAGCACGAAACCGGCCGGCCCGATAAGGTCGACGGGCAGATCCAGGCAGGCGGCTAGGCGGAGAATGGCGCCCGCATTCTGTGGAATGTCTGGCTGGAAGAGGGCGATGCGCATGCGGATCGTCTCCGATACCGGACCCTGGTCCGGCAATTCGGTGGAAAAGAAGGGGCCAAGGCGGACTTGGCAAACGCTTGGGACTTCGATTATACCCGGACTAAGTGTAGGGTATTAAAGGTTTTGGAGGGGTTCCTGGACAGTGCATTCAGACGGATCGTGACGCGCAGGGCTTCACCATTGCGGCACGGTGTCACATTGCTTCGAACCGGAAATTCGCATACCGAAAGATACCTTGCCCTTCCGGTCTCAAGGCGGAGGAATCCTGCCGAATTAAGGACATTTTCTCATGAGCGATGATACTCAGGATCACGACGGTCATTCTGGGAGCCGACGCGATTTTCTTTACCTGTCAGCCGGCGCGTTCGGCGGCGTGGGCGGTGCGATTGCACTCTGGCCCTTCGTCCATTCCCTGAACCCCGCCGCCGACGTGTTAGCGCTGTCTACCATCGAGGTGGATGTGTCTCAGGTCGAGGTTGGGCAGCGGGTGACGGTCAAATGGCAGGGCAAGCCGGTCTTCATCGATCATCGCACTGAGACTGCGATCGAGGAGGCTCGTGACACGCCGCTGAGCGATTTGCGCGATCCGCAACCGGACGAGTCCCGCGCGGAACGGCCCGATTGGCTGGTGGTGATTGGCGTCTGCACCCATCTCGGTTGCGTGCCGAAGGGGCAGAAGCCCTCGGAGAACCGCGGTGACTGGGGCGGTTGGTTCTGTCCGTGCCACGCATCCCATTACGACACGTCGGGTCGCATCCGGAAGGGCCCGGCACCGCTCAATCTGCCGGTGCCGCCGCTCACCTTCCTGAACGATACCACCATCAAGATCGGCCGAGGCTAGACATGAGCGCTGGAAACCAAAAACCCGTCGGCACCGGTCTGGTCAAGTGGATTGACGCTCGGCTGCCCGTCTTTAGCTATATGCAGAAGGAATATGCCGAGTTTCAGTCCCCGAAGAACTTCAACTGGTTCTGGAACTTCGGTGCGATCCTGACTTTCATGCTCGTGCTGATGATCCTCACGGGCATCGTGCTGGCGATGCAGTATCAGCCCAACACCACGCTGGCCTTCGATTCCGTCGAGCGTATCATGCGCGACGTGAACTTCGGCTGGATGCTGCGATATATGCACGCGAACGGTGCGACCTTCTTCTTCATCGCCGTATACATCCACATGTTCCGCGGCATGTATTACGGATCCTACAAGAATCCGCGCGAGCTGCTGTGGATTCTCGGCGTGATCATCCTGCTGCTGCTAATGGCGACGGCGTTCATGGGCTATGTGCTTCCTTGGGGCCAGATGAGTTTCTGGGGCGCGACGGTCATCACCAACCTGTTCTCGGCAATCCCGCTGGTAGGCGATTCGATCGTTACCCTGTTGTGGGGCGGCTTCTCGGTCGACAACCCGACCCTGAACCGATTCTTCGCGCTGCACTATCTCTTCCCGTTCCTGATCTTCGGGGTGGTGGTGCTGCATGTGGTCGCGCTTCATGTGTCGGGCTCGAACAACCCGCTGGGCGTCGACCCCAAGGGACCGCAGGATACGGTGCCGTTCCACCCCTACTACACGATGAAGGACAGTGCCGGACTGGCGATCTTCGTCACGATCTTCGCCTTCTTCGCGTTCTTTGCGCCGAACTTCTTCGGAGAGCCAGAGAACTATCTCGAGGCGGCGCCGCTCAACACGCCGGCGCATATCGTGCCCGAATGGTACTTCCTGCCCTTTTTCGCGATCCTGCGTTCGATCACCTTCGACATCTGGTTCATCGAAGCCAAGCTCGGCGGCGTTATCGCGATGTTTGCGGCGATCTTCGTGCTGTTCGTCCTACCTTGGCTGGACAAGTCGCCGGTGCGCAGCGCCAAGTTCCGGCCGATGTACAAGTGGTTCTTCTGGATCTTTCTGCTCGATTGCGTGCTTCTCGGATGGGTCGGTGGAAAAACGCCGGACGATCTGGTCTTTGACGGTTTGGGCCTGAAGGTTCTTCATCTGGGTTGGCTGTCGACCTTCTGGTACTTCTTCCACTTCCTGATTTTGCTGCCGCTGCTTGGCATCTTCGAGAGACCGAAGCCATTGCCCAAGAGCATTTCCGAACCCGTTTTGGGGGGCGGATCCGCCGGGGCCTCGGCAACCGCCAAGCCGATGGAGAAGGCGTAATGGGTATTTTTTCCAAGATGCGCCGCACAGCGGCGGTCGTGGGCATCGCTGGGTTTGCGGCGGTGGTCTCGGCGGCGGCGTTCGCCGCGGGCGACGCCAAGGAGCCCAAGAACCGGGACTGGCACTTCGAGGGGATCTTCGGCACCGTGGACCGGGCCTCGGCCCAGCGCGGCCTGCAGGTCTACATCGAGGTCTGCGCGGGCTGCCATTCGCTCAAGCAGGTGGCCTACCGGAACCTGGCCGACCTCGGTTTCACCGAGGCCGAGATTAAGGTGATCGCGTCGGGCTTCGATGTGACTGACGGGCCGAACGACGATGGCGAGATGTTCGAGCGGCCGGCGATCCCGTCCGACCGATTCGTCTCTCCGTTCCCGAACGAGGAGGCTGCCAAGGCCGCCAACAACGGTGCGAACCCGCCGGACCTGACCCTGCAGGTCAAGGCCCATCCGGGTGGCGCGGATTACATCCACGCGCTTCTGACCGGTTATGTCGATCCGCCGGCTGGCACCGAGGTGCCCGAGGGTTCGAACTACAATGCCTACTACGCGGGGAACTTCATTGCTATGCCGCAACCCCTGTACGCGGACGGTGTGGAGTATGCTGACGGCACGCCGGCGACCATCGAGCAGATGGCGACCGATGTAGTGAACTTCATGCAGTGGGCGGCCGAGCCCGAGATGGAGCAGCGAAAGAAGATCGGCTTCAAGGTTGTGATCTTCCTGATCATCCTCAGTGCGATCCTGTATGCTGGCAAGCGTAAGATGTGGGCAAACGTCGATCACTGATCGAAGCGATATCAGACGGATAGGCCGCTTGCGGAGCCGCAGGCGGCCTTTTTGTTAAACGCCGGGACGCACATTCGGTAAACTCGGAGTGTATGCACCACACGAACAACTCCTTTGGGGGGAAAATATGGCGCGCGAAACCATCGTCACATGTGCGGTGACCGGCGGTCACCAGAACTTCCATGATCACCCGGATTTCCCGATTTCGCCTAAGCAGATCGCGGAATCGGCGATCGAGGCCCGCAAGGCCGGCGCGGCCGTGGCGCATATCCACGTGCGCGAGCCTGATGGGTCCCGCTCGGGCAATCCGGAATATTTCCGTGAGGTCGTCGAGCGCATCCGCGATGCCGACTGCGATGTCCTGATCAACCTGACCACGGGCGAGGGCGCCCGCTATTTCCCGAGTGAGGAGGATCCTCAGGTTGGAGGGCCGGGAAGCTCGCTTTCCACGCCGGAGGTCAGGGTGCGCCATGTGCTCGACCTGCGGCCCGACATCTGTACCCTAGACGTGGCAACCATGAATTTCGGCGAGGCGGTGTTCATGAACACGCCGGCACATCTGCGGCGCATGGCAGAACTTATCAAGGATGCCGGCGTGAAACCCGAAATCGAGGTGTTCGAGCCCGGTCATATCCGGCTTGCGGTCGATATGATCAAGAATGGCTACATCGAATCTCCGCCTCTTTTCCAGCTCTGCCTGGGTATTCCCTGGGGCTCGCCGGCGACGCCGCAGATGGTGCAGGTCATGCACTCGATGCTGCCGACCGATGCCAACTGGGCAGCTTTCGGTATCAGCCGCTGGGAGTTCCCGATCGTCGCTGAGGTGGTCAACAATGGCGGCCATGTGCGCGTCGGCCTCGAGGACAATCTTTATCTAAGTAAGGGCGAGTATGCGAGCAACGGCCAGCTCGTGGACAAGGCGGTCCGCATCATGCGCGAGCTCGACGCGGAGCCCGTCGAACCCGAACGGGCGGCCGAGATGCTCGATCTCCTGCCGCGGGCCCAGTAGGCCTCGTGCCGGCCAATCACGACAGCGTACCCCCCATGCTGGGCATCATTGGCGGCAGCGGCATCTATGATGTCGAGGGGCTGAGCGATGTGCGCTGGGAGGCTGTGGATACGCCTTTTGGCAGCCCTTCGGATGAGCTGATGTTCGGTACCCTCGACGCATTCCCGATCGTGTTCCTGCCGCGTCATGGCCGCGGACATCGCGTGCCGCCCTCGGAGCTCAATTTCCGGGCTAACATCCATGCCCTTAAGAGCGTCGGCGTCACCGATGTCGTCTCCCTGTCCGCCGTGGGGTCCCTGCGCGAGGATCTCGTGCCCGGCACCTTCGTGGTGGTTGACCAGTTCATCGACCGGACCTTTGCGCGGGTGAAGTCGTTCTTCGAGTCGGGGCTCGTAGCTCATGTGTCCATGGCGGACCCGGTCTGTGGGCGTCTAGTCGAGCACATCATGGCGGCGGCCGGTGAGCTGGATATTGATATCGTCCGCGGCGGGACTTATCTCGTCATGGAGGGACCGCAATTCTCGACGCGTGCAGAGTCCGAGCTCTATCGGAGCTGGGATTGTTCGGTAATCGGCATGACCAACATGCCCGAGGCGAAGCTCGCACGCGAAGCGGAGCTCTGCTACGCGACGGTGGCGATGGTGACGGATTTCGATTGTTGGCATGACGATCATGACGAAGTGACGGTCGATAAGATTATTGAAATTCTCATGTCCAATGCCGGCAAGGGGCGGAGCCTCGTAAGGGCACTGGCGCCGCGTGTCGCGCCGCGGACGGCGCAGTGTACGCAGGGCTGCCACACCAGCCTCGACAATGCGCTGATTACGGCACCCGAGGCACGCGATCCGGCGGTCGTCGAGCGCCTGGCGACCATCGCGGGGCGTTTCCTCGACTGAAACCTCCTTTGTTTCAAGGGCTTGTGTGGACGTGCTTTCTGCACCGCCGCGTACGTAATAGAATGACATGAACGGCAATTGGCTCCCGTCGGGGCCGGCAAGATTGCCCGGGGAGACGGAAGCCATGCCAGACGCGAACGGCCATGAGAAAGTGACCGACCGCCCCATCGTCGGAATCGACCATGCCCTAATCGGCGTCGCCGATCTGGATGCGGCGCGCGATGCTTTCGAGCGTCTCGGCTTTACCGTGTCGCCGCGCGGGCGGCATATCGGCTGGGGTACCGGCAACTACACGATCATGTTCGAGCATGACTATGTCGAGTTGATCGGGGTCGTGGACCCGACCCAGTACATCCACCGGCTCGATGAGTTCCTCAAAACCGGCGAGGGGTTGTTGAATGTCGCGCTGGGTACCGACGATGCGGAGGCGGCGTTCCGCTGGCTGCAGGCGGAAGGCGTCGATGCGTCGCCGCCCGAACAGCTGCAGCGGCTGCTGGAGACGGACCAGGGAGACGAAACCCTGCAATTCCGCAACGTGTACCTGCCGAACGACCTGACCCCCGGACTTAACACCTTCGCCTGCGAGCACCGCACGCCGGACAAGATCCGCCGGCCGAGCTGGCTGTCGCACCCCAACGGTGCGAGGCGGATCGCCGAGGTCACGATCGTCATGGAGACGCTCGACGGGGTGCGCGATGCCTATGTGCGCCTCTTCGGCGAAGAGGCCGTTTCAGGTGACGAGCGCAGGGGTAATATCACGGTTGATACCAGTCGGGACGAGCTCTGGTTCGTCACGCCGAAGAGCTTCCCCGAGCGCCACTATGACAAGAAGATCGACGAGAGCCTGCCGCTGCCGCGTCTCGCCGCGCTCACCCTCGAGGTCGCCGATACCCAAGCGACTGCGCTCTACCTGACGGGGCAGCAGGTGGCGTTCGAGCGCGACAGCACCGACGCTGTCATCGTCTCGTCGGAGGAGGCCTGCGGGACCTTCCTCGTCTTCGCAGACACGCCCGAGGGCTGATCAGCCGATATTCGCTGCCAGGAATTCCAGCGTGCGTTCCATCGCCTGGCCGGCCGCTTTCTTGTGATAGGAGCCGCGGCGCGAGCAGCTGAAGCCGTGCCCGGCGCCCTCGTAGATGAAGCTCGGAATGTCGGGATGGTCAGCCTCGACTGCGGCGACCCCATCCAGCGGGATGCCCGCATCCTCGGCGCCCCAGTGGAACATCACCGGGCATTTTGGTGTCTCGCTGCTGTTTGTCAGGATGTCGCCGCCATAGTAGCAGGCGACTGCGGATACCCTTGAGCGGGCGGCCGCGAACCAGGCGACCGAGCCGCCCATGCAGAAGCCGACCACGCCGATCTTGCCGGCGCCGTCGAGTTCGTCAATAGCAGCATCCACGTCCTTGATCACGTCGTCCCAGTCTAGCGCACTCTTGAGAGCGCGGCCCTTGGCCATGCCGTCCTCGTTGAAATCGAGAACAGCGTCACGCTCATGCCGGTCGAACAGGGCCGGTGCGATCGCCACATATCCCTCCTTGGCGAAGTTGTCGACGGTCTCGCGGATGTCGTCGTTGACCCCGAAGATTTCTTGGATGATCACGACTCCACCGCGCACGGAGCCGTCGGGCTCGGCCTTGTACGCGTCGAGCTGATGGCCGTCGGCGGCCGTCAGTTTCAGATTCGCACCCATGTCATTTCTCCCCTGCCAGGTTGATTGGTTTTCCGCGCGCTATCCTAGTGGTCTAGACATTGAAGCGAAACAACATCACGTCGCCGTCCCGGACCTTGTAGTCGCGGCCTTCCTGGCGCATCCGGCCAGCATCTCGCGCGCCAGATTCCCCGCCGTGTTCCACATAGTCGTCATATCCGATAGTCTCGGCACGGATGAAACCCCTTTGGAAGTCGGTATGGATGCGGCCGGCCGCTTCATAGGCGGTCGCGGCGCTGGCTACGGTCCAAGCGTGGGTTTCCTTTGGGCCCACGGTGAAGAAGGTGATCAGCTGCAGCAGACCGTAGCCGGCCTGGATGACCCTGGACAGGCCGGTCTCGGTGAGACCGAGGCCCTCAAGATACTCGGCCCGATCACCGAGGTCGTCGAGTTGCACAATCTGGGATTCGATCTCCGCGGACACGATCACCGTCGCCGCGCCATTGGCTGCCGCCATGGCCTCGACCCCGGCCGTGTGCGCGTTGCCATTGGCAGCCGAATGCTCGTCCACGTTGCAGACATAGAGTACGGGCTTGGCAGTCAGCAGTTGCAGCTCGCGGAAGTCGGATTGCTGGTCGTCCGATATGTCCGCCGCGCGCGCCGGACGTCCGTCCTGCAGCACGGTCATCACCGGTTCGAGCAGCTGAAGCTGGGCGCGGGCGTCCTTGTCGCCGCCCTTGGCGCGTTTCTCGGTGGCCTCGAAGCGACGTTCCATGGCATCGAGGTCGGCGAGCAGAAGTTCTGTCTCCACGATCTCGGCGTCACGCACCGGATCGACCTCTCCCTCGACATGCGTGATGCCGCCATCGTCGAAACAGCGCAGCACGTGACAGACCGCATCCACCTTGCGGATATGTGAGAGGAACTTGTTGCCAAGTCCCTCGCCCTTGTTGGCACCACGCACCAGGCCGGCGATGTCGACGAATTCGAGATAGGTCGGGACGACCTGCGCCGAGGACGCTAGTTCGGCGAGGACAGCCAGCCGGTCGTCGGGCACCGCGACGCGACCGGCATTCGGCTCGATCGTGCAGAACGGATAGTTCGCCGATTCCGCCTGCGCTGTAGCGGTGAGCGCGTTGAAAAGAGTCGACTTGCCGACGTTGGGCAGACCCACGATTCCGCAGTTGAAACCCATCTCAGTCGCGTCCTCGTAGCCGGTTCATGGCCCGCGACAGGGCGCTGCCAACCGCGGTATCCGGTTCGCCCGGCCCGTTCTCCGCCGTGAAAGTCTGCCCGGCGGTGCCTAGTTTTGCCCGGGACGCTTCGCTCTCGTCGTCGGGCTTTTCCCTTGTACCCTGTGTCGCCATCGCGACCCGGTTCATGAAATCGCTTGCCCGGCCGTCGAACAGGGCCGGCAGCTCGTCGGCGACGGCGGCCAGCTCGCGGGAGAGCCAGTTCTGGTCCGCCTTGGCGAAGTCGCCCAGCACATAATTCCTTACCCGGGCTTTGTCTCCAGGATGGCCGATACCCAGCCGCACGCGCCAGTAATTTTTGTCTGGCAGATGCGCGTCAATGCTGCGCAACCCGTTATGGCCGGCATGTCCGCCGCCCTGCTTAACCCGGATTTTGGTGGCCGCGAGATAGATCTCGTCATAGATCACGATCACGTCTTCGGGCGCGAGTTTGAAGAAGCGTAGGGTCTCGCCGACCGCGCGCCCGGACTCGTTCATGAAGGTGGTAGGCTTGAGCACGATCACCCGCTCGCCGGCGATCTGGCCCTCGCTGACGTCCCCCTGAAACTTGGCGCGGGGCGGAGAAAGGCCATGGCGGCGAACGATTTCGTCCGCCGCCATGAAGCCGATATTGTGCCGGTTGTCCTTATGTTTTGAACCGGGATTTCCCAGTCCCACAACCAATCGCATTGTCTGCTCGCCCGTCTGCGGGGAGGCGGGCTACTCCTCGCCGTCCCCGGCGTCGTCCTCGCCGCCGCCTTCACCATCGGTGTTTGCGGCCGCTTCGCCCTCTTCACCTTCGGCATCCTGATCGATCTCTTCTTCCACCGGCGCCACGGTCGGTGCGGCGATCGTAGCAATTGTGAAGTCGCGATCGGTGATAGTCGGCTTCACGCCGTCGGGCAGGGTGATGTCCGATATATGAATACTATCGCCGACGTCGAGACCGGTAAGGTCGGCCACGAACTCTTCCGGGATCGCGCCCGCACGGCAGACCACCTCGATCGCGTAGCGGACGATGTTGAGGACGCCGCCGCCCTTGAGGCCGGGGGATGCGTTCTCGTTGATGAAGGTTACTTGGATCTCGAGGTTGATGCGCGTCCGCTCGGTAACGCGCAGGAAGTCCAGATGCATAGGCACGTCTGTGACTGGGTGCACCTGCAAGTCGCGACACAGGACCTGCTGCTGGTTGCCATCTACCTCGATGTCGAACAGCGTGGCGAAGAATCCGGGCTGCCCGAGTGCCGCCCGCAACTGCGCTGGGCTGATCGAGATGGTTTCGGGGTCCTTGCTCGCGCCATAGATCACCGCCGGCACCTTGCCGTCCCGGCGAGTTGCACGGGCGGCCCCCTTGCCGACCTGTGCACGCGACTCCGCGTTAAACGTCACGGTATTCGCCATAATTCACTCCTTTGACCCGGTAATGCCTCCAAGGGTGCCATCACCGGAACGGTTCACCATCGACGCGGAATGCGCCGAATCTTAGTTGAACAGACTTGAAACCGAGGCTTCGCAGCTGATGCGATCGATCGCCTTGCCCAACAGGGGGGCGACCGTCAGCTGCCGGATATTACTCGCCACGCGCACCGCTTCGGTGGCCTGAATCGAGTCCGTCATCACCAGGGTTTCCAGCGGAGATGCCGCAACCCGCCCAACCGCGCCGCCCGATAACACGCCATGTGTGACATAGGCAGACACCGACTTGGCGCCTTGATTCACCAACGCTGAAGCGGCGTTGCACAACGTGCCGGCGCTATCGCAGATATCGTCGACAAGTATGCAGCGTCGCCGGTCGACGTCGCCGATGATGTTCATCACTTCGGAGACGCCAGCCCGTTCGCGGCGCTTATCGATGATCGCGAGGTCGGCGTCAAGCCGCTTGGCGAGCCCCCGGGCACGCACGACACCGCCCACATCGGGGGACACGATGACGAGGTTTTCGTTCCCACCCAAGCTCTCGATGTCTTCCGAGAAGAGCGGTTCGGCGTAGAGATTGTCGACCGGGATATCGAAGAAGCCCTGAATTTGTCCCGCATGCAGATCCATGGTCAGGACCCGGTCTGCACCGGCCCGGGTAATCATGTTGGCGACTAGCTTCGCGGTGATGGGGGTCCGGGGTCCGGTTTTCCGATCCTGGCGGGCATATCCGAAATAGGGTAACACCGCCGTGATCCGGCGGGCTGAGCCGCGCCGAAGCGCGTCCAGTGTCACCAGTAGCTCCATCAGATTGTCGTTGGCGGGATAGGAGGTGGACTGGACCACAAATACGTCCTCGCCGCGCACATTCTCGAGAATCTCGACGAAGACTTCCATATCCGAGAATCGTCGGATGGACGCCTGTGTCAGTTCGATATTCAGATATGCCGAAATCGCTTCGGCAAGTGGGCGGTTGCTGTTGCACGCCAGCACTTTCATCGACCGTACCCCCGAACCCTGAATGTCGCTGCGGCGACACAGATCTACTGCGCCCGTCAGAATGAAGCCGGTTGATGAAACCACCCCCATGAACGGCGGAAAGTATCAACCCGAATCAGGGCTGTAAATATAGCTCGACTGGGGATAATCCGGCACTGTCATTGCGCGACGTTATTTGAACGGATGGGATTGTTTCAACGGGTTCGAGGACCTCGTCGTCGCGATCCGGGCGAAGGAAACCCTCGCGCCAGTCGATCCGCGAGACGAGGTCAACCATTCCTGCCGCGGCCGCCAGGCCGGCCTCGCGCGCGAGCTCGCCCCAGCGTTCTTCGACGACCCGCCGGGCGAAGGGACTGGCCTGCTCGATTCGGCCGATTTCAAACCCAAACGGGTCGGCCACGATCCAGCCGATCGCGACTTCCACCCGGTCGCCGTCCAGGGGTGTGAGGTGCACGTTGGCGCTGGCCGTTAGGGCCTCTTTACCCGGCTTTTTCGCGACACGCGCACCCATCCGGCGCAGGCTTTGGCGCAGGGCCGCCTGCAGGTGCGTGGTGCCGCCTTGGGGGGCTCCGTTTACCTCGCCCACATGGATCGCGGGCATGACGATCTCGCCCTTCCCATCTTCCTGAATGAAGCCGGCGATCCGGGTTGCGGCGCGCTCGGCGAAGGCGGCCATCAGCGTTGCATCGCCGTCGGCCCATGGTGCGATAGGCGTGCCCTCGATGCTCTGGTCATATTCGCCGATGACCGCGCCGTTACGGTCGCGCAGTACCCAGACAATATGCGCTTCACGCCCCCGGTCGACGACCCGGCCGGCGAGAACCATGCTCGATTGATTGCGGCTGCCCATGTAGGCCGGCACGTTCCGATCGATCAGGGCTGCGACCATTTCGCGGGCCAGACCCTGAGCAGTCGCTGGTGGTGCGGCGACCACCGGTTCGACTATGATGCCGAGGGAATCCGTTAGCCGCAACAGACCGTTGTCCTCATCTGCATTGCGCTCAAATACGCGGGGGACCGGCTGGCAGGCGGTCAGGGCGATCAGCAGTGCGATGAGTAGCGCGGGCCGCGGGTTAAAGCGCACAGCTCACCATCATCGCGGCCAGCGAGAAAAAGACCAGCATTATCAGGTAAGGCATCGGCTAGTTCGTCGTGTCCAGCATGATCAGGGAGAGGTTCCGGCCATAGTCCGGTTCGGCCCGGTGGCAGCTGCGCCGGTAGCTGAAGAAATTTTCGTCGCCATAGGTGTCGTGCCCGGTCGTCGTGTGACTGTCGACACCGGCCTTCGCCAAGAGGCTGCCGACATAGCCCGGCAGATTGAAGAGTAGACGATCCGAGCCTGAGCGCGGCGTAAAGAAGCGCGCATGGGCCGGGTCCCGGGTCAGGAAAGGCGCCGGAAACTCGGGGCCGACCTCGTAGGACTGCGGGCCGATGCAGGGTCCCACGGCGGCGGTGATGTCGGCGCGGTCTGCGCCACGCGCTGTCATGGCCGCGACCGTGGCCTCGATGACGCCGTCAAGCGCACCGCGCCAGCCGGCATGGGCGGCCGCGACGATTCGGGCTGCAGGCGCGGCGAATAGCACTGGTGCGCAGTCGGCGGCCAGAACGCCGATCGCTATGCCCGGCTCGCTGCAGACCAGTGCGTCTGCCCTTGGCGGGTCTGAAGGGTCCATCGTTTCGGCGTCGATCACCGTCGCCGAGTGCACCTGGTAAAGCGTGCGCAGCTTGTCGTCGTCGATGCCCAACGAGCGAGCGGCGCGGGACCGGTTCTCGACCACATGGGGGCGGCTGTCATCAGATCCGAGGCCGCAGTTGAGCCCGGCATAGATGCCTTCGCTGACGCCGCCCGCGCGCGACAGAAACAGGTGCCGTATGCCGTTGCTTTGCAGCAGATTCTCGGCACTCGCGTGATGTTCATGCGTCATGGTCAGCTCCGTATTCAAAGCCGGCGAGCTGCTCGAGCCGCGGTTCGCTAAGGGCCAGTATCTTGAACAGGGTGCCCATTTCGGCGGGGCCGATCAAGCGCGTCAGCGCCGCGTTGATGTCGCTGGTCTGGTGTGTATCGGCGGCCGCGCGGAGCTGCGTGGCGCGCTCACGGATTCCAATCTGCGTCAAAAAAGAACCTTGATCGATCGGTCCCCAGCATCGCGCACCGCCGGCCGCCGCAGCCTCGCGGACGCGCTGGAAATCCACGTGCGCTGTGAGGTCGGCGGCGCCGGGGCTGTCCAGCGGGTTAACCGGCTTGTGCCGCTGCACCGCCTGCAGGGTGTCGCCCACCGCGCTGCGAGCATGGCCATAATCGATGAACAGGGCTGCGCCCCCCGTCACGGCGATACGCGCGGCGATGTCGCCGACCAAAGATACGATCGCGGGGGACTCCTCCATGATGTCGCCATCGAAGGCGGCGGCGAGCAGTTCTGGCGCATGAGGCGTTTGAGGTACGCCCGTCCCGAGGGTGAACCTAAAACCGTCGCCCTGTGGGTCGATATCGACGCAGCGTTCGCGCCAGGCGCCTTCGGACTTCACGAACTGGCGTATCGGTAGCGCGTCGAGGAACTCATTCGCAATTATAATCGCCGGTATTCCGTCGGCCGGTGGTAGCGAGTTATACCAGGTTGCATCCTGGTCATGCAGCGCCTTCCTCTGGACGGCGCACAGGACCGTACTGGTCTCGATCAGGCGGACATGCGCTGCGTCCCGGCAGGCGGGAAGCGCCTTAAGTGCACGCAGCGCATCGACCATGAGCGTGCCGCGGCCGGGGCCGAACTCGATCAGTGCGAACGGGTCGGGTGCGCCGATCCGCTGCCATGTATCGGCGCACCACGCGCCGATCAGCTCGCCAAACATCTGGGATATTTCGGGCGCAGTCGTGAAGTCGCCCGCGGCGCCGAACGGGTCGCGTGCCGCGTAGTAACCGCCATCTGTATCGCCAAGCGCGATTTCCATGAAACGTGCTACGGAGACTGGCCCATCGCGGGTAATCAGCCCGGCTAGTCGACGGGCGACCGGTTTTGCTTTAGCCATAGGCAGCGGCGCTAGCCGGCGGGGTTAGCCGCGCGCGGTTTGCTATCGAGGCGGTCATGTAGCATCGCATAAACGATGAAGGTCAGCCCGGCAATGGCGATGGGTACCGAGAGCCACTGGCCTATGGTCGACCCCCAGATTAGGAATCCGCCTTCGCCTACATAGGTGTCAGGCTGCCGGAAGAACTCAACGAAGGTCCGTGCTGCGCCATAGCCGAGCAGGAAAACGCCGGTGATCAGGCCGGGGCGATACCGAGCGCCGGCGAAGCGCGCTAGCGCGAAGAGGATAATGAACAGCAGCAGCCCCTCGAGACCGGCCTCATAAAGCTGGCTCGGATGGCGCCCGATGTTGCCACCGCCGGGGAACACCACGGCCCATGGCACATCCGTAGCGCGGCCATAGAGCTCGCCATTGATGAAGTTCGCCAGCCGGCCTAGGAACAGCCCGATTGGCGCGGCCGCCGCGACCAGATCCGCCAGCGACAGCACACGAATGTGGTATTTCCGTGCATACAGGATGATCGCCACCATCACGCCGATCAGCCCGCCATGGAACGACATCCCACCGGCCCAAACGGCGAGAATCTGCAGTGGATTGGCAAGGAAATAGTCTGGCTGATAGAAGCCGACGAAGCCCAGCCGACCGCCGGCGATTACGCCAATGATGGTCCAGCTGAAAAAGTCGCCGACCTGCTGCGATATCATCGTCTCAGGCGGGTGGCGGAGCAGGGTTATGATATAGCCCCATCCGGCGAGCAGGCCGATGATGAATGCAAGCGCGTACCAGCGCACGACCAACGGACCGATCTCGATCGCGATCGGGTCGAACTCGGGAAAGGGGATCGGGCCGGACATTCAACGCCTAGACATAGGGGTCGTTGGTTTCGAGGAAGCTGCGCACATAGCTTCGCACCCCTTCTTCAAGCGACGTGAAGGGTCGATCGTATCCGGCGGCCCGCAGCCGGTCGATTCGCGCTTCCGTGAAGTACTGATACTGGTTGCGGACCGTGTTGGGCATGTCGACATAATTGATCTTCGGGGTTTCGCCCATGGCCGCGAAGATCGCCGCGGCCATTTCGTCGAACGAGCGTGCCGCGCCGGTGCCCAGGTTGAAGATGCCGCTGACCTCGGGATTCTCCACTAGCCAGAGCATCACCGAGACGGTGTCCGATACATGTACGAAATCGCGCAGCTGTCCGCCGTCGACGTAGTCCGGATCATGGGACTTGAACAGGCGCACGCCTCCGGTCTCACGGATCTGCTGCCAGAACTGCGGCACGACACTGCACTGTCCGCCCTTGTGATACTCGTTCGGACCGTAGACGTTGAAGAAACGCAAGCCCGCCCATTGCGGTGGGGCGTGCCCCGTAGCCGCCATCTGTAACGCCGCGCGGTCGAACAGTAGCTTCGACCAGCCATAGGGGTTGAGCGGCCGCAGCCCTGCCTGTAGCGCGGCATCGTTGGAATCGTCGAAGCCTCGTTCACCCGCACCATAGGTTGCAGCGGACGAGGCATAGATGAACGGCACCGCTAGGGCCGCGCACAAGTCCCAGAGCCGCACGCTCAGAAGATAGTTGTTGCGCATCACTCGGTCGACGTCGCGCTCTACGGTGGAGGAGATGGCCCCCATGTGAAAGACGGCGGCAGGCGGTGTCTTCTGGCCCGCGAGCCAGTCGAGGAGGTGGTCCGGTGCGATGATGTGGAACGGCCCGCGCTTCGCGATGTTGCGAGCCAGTTCTTCATCATCGAAGTCGCAGATCGCCAGCATGTCACCGCGCTCTGCGAGTGCTGCCACGATGTTCGAGCCAATGAAGCCGGCCCCGCCAGTCACGAGATACATGAACAACTCCATTCCTTGTTGCGGCTTTATAGGCCGAGCCGGATTAGTACGGCAATGTGGCGGCCTTGTTCCGTCATGACCGACCGGCGTAGTGTAGGGTCGTGGTAAACGTCGCGGGGTACCGGGATTCGGGCGCTGCAGGCAGGGAGCATAGGTGATGCAGACCAAAAGCCGATTGTTGGATGATATGGCTCGGGTTGCCAACGGCGCCGCCGGCGTTGCCAGCGGCCTGCGCGAGGAAGTCGGGACGCTCGTGCAGCAGCGCCTTGAGCGGGTGCTGTCAGGCATGGAACTCGTACGGCGCGAGGAGTTTGAGGCCGTCGAGGCCGTCGCGATCCGAGCGCGTGAGGAGCAGGAGGCGCTCGAGAAGCGTGTCGCTGCTCTCGAGAAGGCTCTGGCCACGCGCAAGCGCAAACCGGCGGCGAAGACGGCCGGAAAGGCTGCCCAGAAGTCGGCTGACAAGTCCTGACGCGCGCCGTGAGTTCGTCTCGGGCGCGATCTGTAAACACTCTGGGATGTCCACAGGGGCCGCGGTTGCGACGCAGCGCACGTTCGTGACAGTCTACTTTCCGTAGTGGTTATACGCTCGCAACCCACAATATTTCGTCGGAATGACTTGATATTGTGGTTGCGGGTCGGTCATGTGCAAGCCGCATTCCGGAGGCTTTTCCCGTATGGGTAATCTGTCCGAAAACGTCATCGATCAGACGATGCACCCCCTCGATCTCGTCGAGGAGATGATTGCGATGCGTGACTGGACCCAAGAACGCACCCGCCGGGATCAGCTGTTCGCCGAGATCAGCGGGCGCTGGTGCGAATATCACGGCGTGTTCAATTGGGTCGACGAGATCGGCGCGCTGCAATTGACGTTCGCCTTTGACATGCACACGCCGCCTGAGCGGCGCGATTCCGTCCACGAGTTGCTGGCGGTCCTCAACGAGCGGTTGGGGATAGGTCACTTCGATATCGGGTCCGAGGACGGGCTGCCGGCTTACCGCCACGCCTTGCTGCTGCGCGGCGGGGCGTTGTCGGCTGAGCAGATCGAGGACATGGTGGACATCGCGGTATATGAACTCGACCGTTTCTATCCTGCCTTCCAGTATGTGGTATGGGGCCAGCATTCGGCCCGTGCGGCGGTCAGCTCGATTATGTTCGACACAGTCGGTGAGGCCTAACCGGAACGCCGCGCGACGGTCGCCGGCGGGAATTCACGGATCACGTGCGATGACATCATCCGAGAATATATTACTCGTTGGCTGCGGCAAGATGGGCGGTGCGCTTATGGACGGCTGGATCGCCCAGGGCACCCCGCCGCAAAAGATTTTCGTCGTCGATCCGACGCAGCCGTATTTGCCATCCGACGTTATGGGCGGCGCGGGATTCGAGGATATTCCGGACGGCTTCGCCCCAGGCGTCGCCGTGCTGGCGGTCAAGCCACAGGTGATGGATGATGTCCTCGCGCCCTATACTGCGCTCGTGCGGCCTGAGACGGTCTTCCTGTCTATCGCCGCCGGGCGTACAATCGCATCCTTCGAGGGGGTCCTCGGCGAGGCGGCTCGGGTTGTCCGGGCCATGCCCAACACGCCGGCCGCAGTAGGTAGGGCAATCACCGTACTGGTGGCGAACGCGCATGCCACGGATGAACAGCGGGGCGCCTGCGAGACACTGATGGCCGCGGTGGGCGAGGTTGCCTGGGCCGACGACGAGGCTCTGATTGATGCCGTCACCGGCGTCTCCGGCAGTGGCCCGGCCTATGTATTCCACCTAGTCGAGGCGATGGCCGCAGCGGGGGTCGCTGCGGGCCTTGCTCCGAACCTCGCCATGCAACTCGCCCGCCAGACCGTTGCAGGCAGCGGTGAATTGCTGTTCCGCAGCGCTGATCCGGCGGCCACACTGCGCGAGAATGTGACCAGCCGCGGTGGCACTACCGCGGCGGCGCTTGAAATTCTGATGGCCGAGGACGGACTGACCGCGCTCATGACCCGCGCGATCCTGCGCGCCACCGAACGGTCGCGCGAACTGGCGGGCTAAGCATCCTGAATTTGCCTCTTTCCGGCCCTTAACAGGCACCGGCGGTCTGGCCTAAGTTTCGGGGCGATTCGGAGCCGAGATGACGCGAACTACATCAACCAACGCCAATACCGGAAGCGACGGAGACGAGCAGGACAATCTGGCCCGGCTGGTCGACGCGATGCTTCAACTGGTTGCGGCTGATGGCTGGCGCCCAATTACTCTCGGCGCGGTGGCTCTGCGGGCTGGTGTCGCGATGTCCGATGCGCACGCGCTGTGCGGTGATCGTGTCGGGCTCTTGATCGCCTATGCCCGGCGGGTCGACGTAGCGGCCTGCGCGGATGCCGAAGCGGGCTCTGATGCCGACACGCGCTATGATGAGCTGCTCGATATCCTGATGCGCCGGTTCGAGATCCTGAACGCAAACCGCGAGGCGGTCGCGCGTCTGCTGGGTGAACTGCCGGCTGATCCCTGCACGCTGCTGCGGTGCCTGCCCGCGGCCCGACGTTCCTTCGCGGGGTTGGCGCGCGCGGCGGGCTATCCCGATCTGGGAATCGCGGGCATGGCGATGACTAAGGCACTTACGGCGGTCTGGCTCATGACCCAGCGCGACTGGTTGCGCGACGACACACCAGATCTTGCGGCCACCATGGCGTCTCTCGATCGCAACCTGCGCCGCGCGATCGACCTGCTTGCACCGCTCGTCGGCCACCCCGTTGAAACGGCAACAGACGAGGTCTGAATTGGGCGAGATCACGTTCGAGGATTTCCAGAAAGTCGACATACGCGTGGGCACGGTGGTTGACGCCCAACCCTTTCCCGAGGCGCGTCGCCCCGCGATTAAGCTGTGGGTTGACCTCGGCGAGGAGATCGGAGTCCGCAAGTCGTCGGCGCAGTTGACGGTGCATTACGCGCCGGAAGCCCTAATCGGCCGCCAGGTCGCCGCGGTGGTGAATTTTCCGCCGCGCCAGATCGGCAAGTTCATGTCGGAGATCCTGGTTCTCGGGTTTCCCGACTCCGACAATGCCGTGGTTCTGCTCGATATCGACCGGCCTGTGCCGAATGGGGCCCGCCTGTTCTGAGCCGGGCTAGATTGGGATTCGGATCAGTACACGCAGGCCGCCGGCGGGAGCGTCGCTCAGGCTGATTTCGCCGCCATGGCCGTGGACGATATCCTGTGCGATCGACAGGCCCAGACCGGTGCCGCCGGTTTCCATGTTGCGGGATTCATCAAGGCGGAAGAAGGGCCGGAACACATCTTCGCGCATATCCTCAGGAATCCCGGGCCCGTCGTCGTCGACGATGATCTCGAGCACGCTGCCGTTGCGGTGCATACTCAGTTCGATCATGTTTGCGTGGCGCGCCGCGTTATCGGTTAGGTTGGTCAGGCAGCGTCGGATCGCGGCCCGGGCGAGCGGCAGCTCGACGGGTTCGCCCATGTTCAGCCGGATGTCGGTGCCGTTCCGGCCGGCATCATGCGCGACTCCTTCGAGTAGCTCGCCGGCGTTGACCGTCTGACGTTCCTCCGTGCCCTCGCCGCGCGCGAAATTCAGATAGCCCTCTATCATCCCCTCCATCGCCGCGACGTCGGAATTGAGTTCGTTGATCTCGGTGTTGCTGCTCAGCATAGCCAGCTGCAGCTTCATGCGTGTAAGCGGGGTCCGCAGGTCATGGCTGACCCCAGCCAGCATGTCGGTGCGCTGCTGAATCTGGCTTTCCAACCGGTTGCGCATAGCCATGAAGGCGCTGGCTGCCTGGCGCACCTCGGTGGCACCGGACGGCTTGAAGTTGGGCGTGTCCCGTCCTTTGCCGAAATTCTCCGCCGCCGTGGCGAGGCGCCGGATCGGGCTGACTTGGTTGCGCATGAACAGGGTCGCGACACCGAACAGGATGAGAGAGGTCCCGATCATCCAGAAGATGAAGATCTTTGTCGTCGAACTGATCAGGCGTTCCTCGTTCGCCGAGACCTTGAGGATACCCGAGGGCAGTTGCACGTCGATCAGGACACGTTCGGTCTCGCTGCGCGTGTCGATCACGAAGGGTCGCTGGACGATTTCCTGCAGCGCACGGGAAAGTGTGATCTCAAGGTTGCCGTGCGGTTTGAAATGGGTGTTAGGCAAGATCGTATCCCGCTCATAGACGATAATTAGGTCAAGGGTGCGACGTGCGAGTTCGAACAGTTCGGCCTGGCCGCCGGTGTTGCGGTCCTCGTTGATCAGCGCCTGGACCATGGAGATGTCACCGGCCAGCGCGGTCGCCCGGTGCCGGCTGACATTCGACCAGTGGCGATCGTAGAAGATGACCCCGCTGACGACCTGCAGCAGCACCAGCGGCGTGACGATGATGAGCAGGGAACGGGCCAGTAGGCCGCGTGGCAAAAGCCGTTTCACGGTCAGCCGGAGGATGCGCGGCGCGCGGGTCATAACACCTAGTCGGGCCATAGGACGTAACCTTGTCCCCGGATCGTCTGCAGATATCGCGGGGTCCGTGGGTCGGGTTCGATCTTGCGGCGGAGCCGCGTCACCTGCACGTCTACGGCGCGGGCGCTGCCCGTGATTCCGCTGCGTTCCTGTAGCGTATCACGATTTACAGGCTCGCCCGCGTTGCCGGCCAGCACATCGAGCAATCGCGCCTCGGCGCCGGTCAGCGGAACCACGCCGCCCGGCCCCATCAGGATTTGCCGCCGGGTGTCGTAGCTGTGCGGACCGAAGCGGAACGCGGTCTTATCCCGCTGGACCGTTTGGGCGCGGCGCAGGATCGAGCGGATACGCGCGACCAGCTCGCGGGGCTCGAAGGGCTTCGTGAGATAGTCATCGGCGCCGAGTTCCAGACCGTCGATGCGATTCTCGGGCTCGGCCATCGCCGTGAGTATGAGGATCGGAACCGCGCTCGTCTCACGCAGTCCGCTGGTGAGGTCGAGCCCGCTCTCGCCGGGCATCATCACATCGAGCACCAGCAGATCAAACTGGAAACCGAGGAGTTTTTCACGTGCCTCGGCGGCACTGTCTGCCACCGTGACGCGGAATCCGCTTTCCGTCAGAAATTTCTGCAGCAGGTCTCGGAGCCTGCGGTCGTCGTCGACAACGAGAATGTGCGGGCTGTCTTCCATCATACTCGACCTTATCCCCGATCGACGCGCCCGTCTCTAGGAACGACGCCGGGTGACGGGACGCACCCGGGCGCGGTCCTCGGGGTTGATGATGCCGGTTAGAACCCGGCGAAAACCCACGACGGCTTCCTCACCGGCCTCGCAATAGGCGCGCACGAATCGCTCCATCTGGGTCGAGGTGAGGGCATGTTCGAGTTCTTTTCCCTTGGCCGAGAGTGTGAGCTGCTTGCGCCGCCGGTCCGACGGGTCGAGGCGCTGATTTATGAATCCGTCCGCGATCAGCTTGCCTAGGACCCGCGCAAGGCTCTGCTTGGTGATCCGCAGGATGTCGAGCAGCTCGGTGATGCTGATACCCGGGTTGCGGCCGACGAAATAGATCACTCGGTGATGGGCGCGCCCGAGGGCGTATTCCTCGAGGATGGCATCGGGTTCACCGGTGAAGTCCCGGTAGGCATAGAACATCAACTCGATGCCCTGGCGCAGGTCTTCTTCGCGAAGGGAGGTGGTGTCACGGCTCGATTTAAGGTCAACCATGTTGACTTAATTAAATCGCAATGTTACCTGACGCAACCTTTTGGGGTAACTTTTCGTCCTGGGTTCTGGATCTCGGGACCATAAATTTCGAGGGCTGAGAGATGCACGAAACTCCCTATGACAATCGCGAAGGGGTGATCTGGTTCAACGGCGAATTCGTGCCCTGGGCCGATGCTAAGCTGCATGTCCTGAACCATGCGTTGCATTACGCATCCGCCGTTTTTGAGGGTATGCGCGCCTATAATGGCGAGATTTTCGAACTCACCGCCCACAACGAGCGCCTGCACGCCTCGGCCGGGGTCCTCGGCTTCGAAGTGCCCTATACGGTCGTCGAACTGGATGATGCGTGCCGGGAGGCGCTGAGTCGTGCCGGCCTGACCGATGCCTATCTCCGCCCGATCGCCTGGCGCGGACCCGAGCAGATGGGTGTCTCGGCTCAGAAGTGCGAGATTCAGGTCGCGATCGCCGTTTGGGACTGGCCCTCCTATTTCACGCCTGAGGCAAGAATGAAGGGTATCGAGCTGGACTGGGCGATCTACCGACGGCCCGACCCGAAGACGGCGCCTGTCAGCGCCAAGGCGGCCGGCCTTTACATGATCTGCACCCTATCCAAGCATGCCGCCGAGGCGAAGGGGTTCTCCGATGCCCTAATGCTCGACTGGCGCGGCCAGCTCGCTGAGACAACCGGTGCCAACATGTTTCTGATTATTGACGGCAAGATTCACACGCCAACGCCGGACTGCTTCCTCGACGGTATTACCCGGCGTTCGGTCATAGAACTGGCGAAGAAGCGTGGATACGAGGTCATTGAGCGCGTGATCCTGCCGGAAGAGCTGAACGATGCGGATGAGATGTTCGTTACTGGCACGGCGGCCGAGGTCACTCCGATCGCACGGGTCGCGGACGACCACACCTTCATGGTTGGCGAGATCACCAAGACTTTGATGCAGGATTACGACGATTTGGTGAACGGCCGGTCGGCCGCCGCCGCCGCTGAGTAGCGCCGGCTACTTGCCGCCCGGCGCTTCGTTCCAGCTTGTGGCTGCCGCTGCATCGGTGTCGCGGGTCTCAACCCAAACGCCTCCGGCATCGGTGTCTTCCAGCTTCCAGAATGGCGCGTCCGTCTTAAGCCAGTCCATCAGGAACTGGCACGCCTCGAACGCGGCCTGCCGGTGAGCGGAGGCGCAGGCAACCAAGACAATTCGGTCGGCGGGCTTGAGCCGGCCATGGCGGTGAATGATCAGGCTGGCGTCGAGGGGCCAGCGCCGGTTCGCCTCGGCATCGATCTCGGCCAGCTTCTTTTCGGTCATGCCCGGATAATGTTCTAGGGTCATAGCGTTTATCGGACGGTTAGATCCCCCGACCGGGGTCATCTCGCGTACCAGGCCGGTGAAGGTAGCGACCCCGCCGATGGTTGTTCTCCCGGCGGTCAGGGCCGCGAGCTCGGCCCCGATGTCGAAATCCTCTTCTTGGACGCGTATCATGGCCGCCTCAGCCTCCGGTGACCGGCGGGAAGAACGCAATCTCGTCGCTATCGGCGACAGCGTGGTCGAATGGCACATATTCCTGATTCACGGCGGCCCGAATTACCTCGCGCTTTACGAAGGCGTCAGCATAACCGTCGCCACGACCGATCAGCCAGTCAATCAGTTCATCCACCGAGCCGACTTCGGCCGGTTTTTCGATGTCCTCGGTTGCCAGACCGATGCGTTGCCGCATCCAGGCGAAATAGAGAATCTTCATCGCGCCACTTCCGTGAAGGGAAGAAAGGATACCATTGTCCCCGGCGTGAGTTGGGTCATCTCCTCGGGTAATTCAACTAGCCCGTCGGATTCGACCATGGATGTCAGCACACCGGCGCCGCTGCGCGGGTGCTTGTGCGCGACCAGCATGCCGTCTTTAGCCGTGTCGAGGCGGACCCGGACATACTCGCGCCGCCGCTCTTTCTTCCGGTAATGGAACCCGGCGCGCACCCGATAGAGGCGCGGCGTCACGTCCTTGGCCCCGGCGAGCCGCAGCAGTGCCGGCCGGGCTAGGCGTAGAAACGTCACCATCATCGCGGCAGGATTGCCGGGAAGGCCGATGAAGGGCGTGTTGCCGATCTGGCCGAAGGCTACAGGGCGGCCGGGCTTGATTGCTACCTTCCAGAAGTGCAGTCGGCCCAGCGCCGCGACGCTGGCTGCCAGATGGTCCTCTTCGCCGACCGACATGCCGGCTGAAGAAAGGATGATGTCACAGGTCGTGGCCGCCTGCGTCAGGGTCGACTCGATCTGCGTTCGGTCGTCGGCGACGATGCCGATGTCATGCACATCGCAGCCGAGGTCCGACAGCACGGCAATCAGGGCGTGGCGGTTTGCATCGTAGATGCCGCCTGCCGGCGCCTCGGCCCCCGGTTCGAACACCTCGTCCCCGGTCGACAGCACCGCGACCTTGAGCCGCGCATGGACCAGTAGTTCATTCCGCCCGATCGACGCTGCGAGGCCGACATCCTGAGGGCGCAGGCGCTGCCCGCGCGCGAGGATCGTCTGGCCCTCGGCGATGTCCTCGCCTCGGTCTCGCCGGTTGGCGCCACGGGCGATGCCCGCCGGGATCACCACATGGGGCACGTTGTCCCGTGTCTCGGTACGGCAATCCTCCTGCATCAGCACCGTGTCCGGCCCCCCATCGGGGCCATCCGGGATTGGCGCGCCGGTGAAGATGCGGACTGCCCGTCCGCGTGCGGCTGGTCCGACGAGCGGATGCCCGGCGGCAACCCTGCCCACGACCGGAAGCGCGGTCTCGCCGGCAGTGTCGAGGTCGTCGAAATAGACGGCATAGCCGTCGACCGCCGAATTGTCGTGGGGCGGCACCGCCCGGTCGGACAGGACGTCCTTGGCTAGAATGCGTCCGGCCGCGGCTTGCAGCAGCACCTGCTCGGTGCCGACCAGGCATGTCAGTCGCATTTCCAGCTCGGCGAGCGCCTCGTCGGTGGGCATCAGCCCGCCGCCGGTCTCGAAGCAGTCGTCGGAGAGTTGCGCCATCGCCTATACGGTCCGGTCCGCCGAGCGCTTGAGGCCCCAGTGGCGCTCGATGAAGTCCGCGACGGCCATCGGATCACCCGCGTCCAAGCGTTGGACCCGGTCGGGCAGGTCGGTAGTCGTGCCGTCGTCGGCCAGCGCCACGATTGTTGGGTCTCGCAACGCATTGGGCGGCTCGTCGAGGCTTTGGCGGTAAACCTCGATCTTCTGATGGTCTTCGTTCTTAAAGCCCTCTACCAGCACCAGGTCGACCGGGCTCATCGACGACAGCAGTTTCGCCAGCGCGGGCTCGGGATTGCCACGCAATTCATGCATTAGCGCCCAGCGTGCCGCCGAGCCTACCATGACCTCGGTCGCGCCGGATTCCCGGTGCTTCCAGCTGTCCTTGCCCGGCGTGTCCACGTCGAAGCTGTGATGCGCGTGCTTCACGGTCGACACGCGATAGCCCCGGGACACTAGTTCGGCGACCAGCGCCGTCACCAGGGTGGTCTTGCCGCTGTCGTGCCAGCCGATAATTCCCGCGATCCGCATCATGTCGCCCGCATATGGCGCGCGGCCGTGCGCAGATAGTCATAGCCGGTGATCAGGGTGAGCGCGGTGGCGATCCACCAGATTGCGGAGATCACGGTCAGCTGTCTCGGGTCGGCCAGGGGCGCGAGGATCAGCAGCGCCAGCGCGACGAGTTGTACCGTGGTCTTCCACTTGGCGAGATTCGTGACCGGCAGGGGCACGTCGCGCTGGGCGAGAAACTCGCGCAGGCCCGAAACGAGAAACTCCCGGCAGAGGATCAGGATTGCACCGGCGACGTCCCAGCTTGCGATCTCGCCGCGCGCGAGCAGACCCGCGATTAGGGCGGCGACCAGCACCTTGTCCGCGATCGGGTCCATCAGCGCGCCGAGTGCGCTGTGCTGCCTGAGCCGGCGGGCGAGATATCCGTCGAGCCAGTCGGTCACGGCGAGCAATGCGAACAGGCCGAAGGTCCACCAGCGCATGGCCGGGTCCTCTGCCCACAGCAGCGCAACGACTAGCGGAATGAGGGCTAACCGGGACAGGGTTAGGATGTTGGGTATAGTCATCGGCAGGCCGTCAGGCGCAGTTAGTCGTTTGTGGTGAAGAAATCATAGATGCGTCGGGCCACCGTGTCGCTGATCCCGTTGACCCGTTCAAGATCCTTTAATCCGGCACGGGCGACGGCGCGGGCCGAGCCGAAATGGTTGAGTAGCGCGCGCTTGCGTTTCGCACCAATACCCGGCACCTCATCCAGTGGGTTGTTGGTGATCGCCTTGGACCGTTTCTGGCGGTGGGCGCCGATCACGAAGCGATGGGACTCGTCGCGCAGCCGCTGCAGGTAGTAGAGCACAGGATCGTCATGGGGCAGCTGGATGCCGTCCGCGTCGCCGTCGGCGACAAAGAAATGCTCGCGCCCCGCGTCCCGGTCCGGCCCCTTGGCGATGGCGACGGTCGGCACGTCCTCGACGCCGAGTTCCTGCATCACCTCGAGGGTTGCGGTTAGCTGGCCCTTGCCGCCGTCGATCAGGATCAAGTCGGGCCACTGACCGCGGCTGCGTTCGGGGTCCTCCTTAAGGGCGCGCGAGAAGCGTCGGTGCAGCACCTCCCGCATCATCGCGTAGTCGTCGCCGCGCGCATAACCGTCGTTTGCGTCCCTGCCGCTGGCAGCGCCCTTGATGTTGAAGCGGCGATAGGCCGACTTTATGAAGCCGTCGGGCCCTGCGACGATCATCGCGCCCGTCGCGTGGGCGCCACGGATATGGGAGTTGTCGTACACCTCGATCCGGTTCGGCGGTGCGTCGAGGCCGAACAGCTCCGCAACCCCAACTAGCAGGTCGCGGTTGGTGGCGGATTCCGCCAGCCGCCGTCCGAGAGCGTCGCGGGCGTTGGTGCGGGCATGATCGACCAACTTCCGCTTGGCGCCGCGCTGGGGGATCGTGATTGTTACCTTGCGCTCGGCCCTAACGCTCAGTGCCTCGGCGATGAGGTCGATCTCCGAGGGCTTGTGGCTCAGCAGGATCGTGCCGGGTGCGGGCTTGTTCTCGTAGAACTGGCCGAGGAACGCGCCGAGGACCTCGGCGAGCGGCACCGCCGT
>PBPM01000006.1 GCA_002724635.1 Rhodospirillaceae bacterium | reverse complement strand
TCATGACGGTGTATGAGATGGCCAATGTAGGCGGACTGTATGGCGAACCGTATCAGGGCCTCCGTCGTGTCCGGGATCCCAGGGATGCCGTATTCCATGAGCGATTTCAGGATGCCGACCGCTATACCCTTAGCTGGACCGGTCCGGAAGTCGCCGGTGGTGAACCGGGGTTCGCGCCCACAGTCTATGTCGACCGGTTCGACCTCCCGCCAGAAGATGCGCAAGCCTTCAATATTTGGTTCGTTACCGAGTACCTCCCCGCTTGTGATGAGATCGAAGGTTTGCTTCGGGTGCGGCGGTATGCGGCGATTGAGGGCGCCCCCAGCGCCTATCTGTTTCATGAATTTGGCGGACCCGGCGTTTTGACCAACGAGAGCTGGCATGAACTTCGGAATGCTGATGCATGGGCAGCTGAGAGGATAAATCCAGGCGGAAGCGCTGCCTACACCCGCGTGATCAGCGCTGTCTTATGAGTGAATCGATATAGGCCAGGTGGGTTTTACGGCTGTCCGCAGCCACGGGGACAGACTGCTCACATTTCCGGTTGCTGATTTTCCAGGACGTGTTCTTGAGGTCCAGCCCGCAAGTGGCCATCCTCACGCCTTTCTAGTATTTCATGTAGATTGTTGTACCGACTTCGAAATACTGGCCAAAATATTGGCACGTACAGGTCGGGCCCGCCTGCGCCGATGGGTCCGAAAAAACCGAACCCGTCACAAGCACGGCCAGAGCCAAAATTTTAAAAGAATAAACCCGCATATGTCCTAGTTTAACGTAATCTGGTTCAAAGGAGAACGGGGTACAACGTTCCTTATGACTTGATCGTCGGGCGGCCGAACCCTAATGATGAAGGCAACGAAAATAAAAAATGAGATGCGGGGAGAGTAGGATGGTCAACGTTCTGATCGTCGACAACGAATTCGAAAAATACCGGGATCACCTGGAGCCCTTGTTTCCGGGAGTCAACTTCGCCTGTGCGGAGGATGGCGATGCGGCCGTTCCACACGTTGCTGATGCAGAAGTAATTGTGTCCATCGGCCGTTGGCTGACGGCGGAATTGGCCACTGCAGCTAAAAACCTCAAATGGATGCAGTGCAATATCACGGGGATTGATCATTTGGTGGAACCGCTTGCTGAGCGCCCTGATGTGGTCCTGACCAACGGACGTGGCATTCATGGGCCCCAAATGACCGAGACCACGCTCCTCCATATGCTTGCCCTCTACCGTCAGGTCCGGCGCCTAGCGAAGAACCAGGAAATTCACACCTGGGACCGGTTTTTGCCCTACGTTCTGGACACGCGCACAGTGGCCATCCTGGGTCTCGGCGCCATCGCCGAGCACATGGCGCGCTGCTTCAAGGCCCTCGGGATGACGGTCTATGGCATCTCCCGGACGGACCGGCCTGTGGACGGCATCGTCAAGGTGTTTTCCCGGGACAACATCACCGAGGCCGTCGCCGACGTGGATTTCCTGGTGGCGCTTGTGCCGTATGGGCCGGATACGGACAAGATCGTCAATAAGGCGGTCTTCGACGCCATGAAGCCGACGGCGTGCCTGGTGAATGTGGCGCGGGGGGGGGTGGTGGATGAGGCAGCCCTCATTGATGCCCTGCAATCCGGCAGTATTGCCGCCGCCGGCTTGGATGTTTTTGAGACCGCGCCGCTACCGGACGGCAATCCCCTTTGGGATATGGAGAACGTGTTCATAACACCCTTCACCGGCGGGCGCAGTGATATGTATGCTGAGAGAATTCTGACCGTGATTGAACCTAACTTGCGCGCATATGTCGACGGAAAGCCGGAAGAGATGATCAATGTCGTAGAGCGCGATTAGTCAATGCCCAGAACCGAGGAAATCCAGATGACCCAAATGTCCGAACGCCTGAACAAACCCATCTCTATTGCCGAAATGGAACGCCGCTGGACTGCCGTCCGCGCCGCCATGGAAGCGGAAGGAGTCGACGTGCTCCTCATGCAGAACAACAACGACCACATGGGGGGCTATACGAAGTATTTCACGGATTCACCCGCGACCAACGGCTATCCAAACACGGTGATCTTTCCGCGCGACGACCATATGACCCAGGTTCACCAGGGCCCCTTCGGCCTGGACCGGGAATTGGACCCGGCGGGCTCCGATGGCCTGCACCGGGGGGTGAAGCGCATGCTGACCACGCCGTCCTATGCATCCGCACCTTACACTCGAAACTACGATCCGGAACTCGCCTGCAAAGCGTTGGAACCCTATAAAGATGGCACCATAGGCCTGGTGGGGACCTACCAGATGTCCCACGCCATGGTGGACTATCTGAAAAAGGAATTTCCCAACGCTACCTATGTGGAAGCCTCCGACATAGTGGACCGCATTAAGAGCATCAAAAGCGAAGAGGAAATCGAATTCATCAAAGGCACCGCTGACCAGCAGGATGCCGCCATGCAGGCGATCATCGACCAGATCAAGCCGGGCATGAGGGATTCGGACGCCGCCGCCATTGCTATCCACGTCGGTCACAATCTGGGTAGCGAGCAGGGCATTTATCTCTGCCAATCCTATTCCTACGGCACGCCGACGGCCATCGGTCCCCGGCACTTGCAGGATCGGGTGATCCAAGACGGCGATATCTTTAACATGCTGGTGGAGAACAACGGGGCTGGGGGCTTCTTTACGGAAATTGGCCGCACGATCGTCGTGGGGGACGCCCCGAAAGGCGCGTTTGAGGAGTTGGAGGAGGAACTCGCCTTCACCCTGGAGGCTCAGCAGATGACCCTTGATCTCTTGAAGCCCGGCACGCCGTGCACCCAGATCTGGGACACCTTCAACAAATTCATGCGTGACAATGGCCGTCAGGAAGAAACCCGGCTCTACTGTCATGGCCAAGGCTACGACCTAGTGGAGCGTCCCCTCGTCCGTAACGATGAACCCATGACCATCGATAAAGACATGAACATTGTGTGCCACCCAGGCCACATGACAGGGAATGTCCACTCCTGGATCTGCGATAATTATATCATCGGGGGAGACGGACCCGGGGATAGTATCCATAAGTTGCCTCAGAAGATTTTCCAGGCGGGTTAACCGGATTGCACACGAAATTGTTAATTAGAGTTATTTAAAACAACGGCTTAACTCTCCTAACCTGGGGTGAATCCCTCAAGTGCCCCCCCTAAAAATCTTGAAAGTTTCAGCAATACAGCCCGTATCTGGGTTCTTCCTATCATTTTCGAACAATATCAAAGGTGGAGTGCGAACCATGAAAGAACTTATCGAGCTGTATAAACTTCTCTTTATGTAAAAAATTAAGGCCGTTGGGCCCATCGGAAATCCTACAATAACGGCTAGCTAAGTCACCCATTAGAAGCCTCCTTCCGGTTTTGAAAATCTCTCGGATNGTGGGGGCNTATGCCGAAACAATNCTCTTACAATTCNCACATTTGAGTGTCAGAAATTGACCAGATTCGNTGAGCATCCTAACATTCTGCAAATATACTTACGGAGAGCCTTATGGATACGCCCCAAACCGCTTCCCATCGTAGCCTTTCCGAGCGGGCCGATGAGCTCGAAGAACAGCAGATGCAGGAGTTGGAGAACATTATCATCCAGCGCTCTCTGCTCTATGATCTTGGAAACGGCCATCAGCCAACATACAAACGGGGCGGTCTCGGGCCAGGCAGGACCCTGATGATGGGGGAGGACCCGCGCTTACCGGAAATGCCCGACGCGCCGACACTAATGGATTTCGTCAAACTCCGTTTCTCCATCGGCGGACAGCAGCACTTGTTGCAGAGCGCCAAGCGGGCCCGGGATACAGGCCAGCCGGAAAAGGTCATTTTCGCCTGCCTGCTCCACGACATTGCGGTCAGCGGATTCATTCGGGCCGACCATGGTTATTGGGGCGCGCAGCTCGTGGCGCCCTATGTGGATGAAGAGGTTGCTTGGGCGATCAAAGCCCACCAGGCACTGCGTTTCTTTCCGGACGAGGCCGTCGGTTACGAATATCCCGAAATGTACATCCGCATGTTTGGCGAGGACTACCAGCCCGAACCCTATATCGTCGCCGAATACGAAGCGGCCAAGAACCACAAATGGTATATGTCCGCCCGCCTCATCTGCATGAACGACGTCTACGCTTTCGACCCGGACGTCCAGGTCACTTGGGACGAATTCGAAGATGTCCTGGGCCGTAACTTCAATCAGCCCCAGGAAGGCCTCGGAAATGACAACTCCGCCTCCGCCCATATGTGGCGCACGCTGAGGCGGCCGTGTAACGCGCTTTAAATTTCGCTCAGTCGCTACGCGGGTTCTCAGAACCCTTGGCTCGGCCCATGTGGGCCGGCGCCCACTTGGTCGGGTCTCACTGCGCTTGAAATTGGGGGGAAGACAGCACCACTCGCGTCGTACGCGGGCTTGATCCGCGTATCCAACTTACTTTTGGGTGCTGTAAAATGGATCCCCGGATAATGAGCGCGTCAGATATCGCCGTCACGCCATAGTCGATGTCACCCGATGCTATAGCGATCGCCATGGGCCTGGCGGCCTGGAATTTCGAAAGTTCTGGGTCGAAATTTTGCCCTCGGAAGTAGCCTTTTTCATGCACGATGAACGGACCGAGTGAGACGTGAACGCCAGCACACCGAGGCGGACTTTGTCCGCGGCACTTGCATGCTGGACGGACATCAGGGCGACGGTGCCAGCCACCAGTCCGACCGTGATGGTTTTAAGGGGGGTGAAAAATTTCATTATTTCCGCCAAGTTCTTTGGGTTAGCTGGGAAGGCAAGCTAAGCGGACGGCCTCTCAATCAGCAAATGAACCCCTCAACGATGCTTATTGGCTTGCTTCCATGGCCTCCCATTGGCACCCTCCCGCTATGGAAGATACCCCTACATATGACTTCATCATCGTCGGCGCGGGCAGCGCGGGTTGCGTGTTGGCGAACCGGCTGACCGCGGACGGGAAACGTACCGTCTTGCTTTTGGAGGCGGGGGGCGAGGATAAGAATCCGTGGATCCACATCCCCATCGGTTACGGCAAGCATTTCGACAATCCGAAGATCAATTGGATGTATTGGTCCAAGCCCGGCGAAGAACGCATCAAGCGGGAGGTGCGCCAGCCGCGCGGCAAGGTCATTGGTGGCACGAGTTCCATCAATGGCTTGGTCTATATGCGGGGCCAGAAGGAGGACTACGACCATTGGCGCCAACTGGGCAATACCGGCTGGGGTTACGACGATGTCCTGCCGTACTTCAAAAAATCCCAGGACCAGGGCCGGGGCGGGGATGAGTATCACGGCACTGGCGGGCCGCTCGCTGTACAGGACCCCAAAGACCCGCACCCCTTGGCCGATGCCTATATTGAGGCCGCCCAGGAAGCAGGCTACCAGCGCAACGATGATTTCAACGGCGCGGAGCAGGAAGGCTTCGGCTATATCCAATCTACCACCCGAAACGGCCGGCGCTGCAGCGCGGCGGTCGGGTTCCTGAACCCGGTGCGGAATCGTCCGAACCTCACCATCGAATCCCGCTCCCTCGCCAACAAAGTCTTATTTGACGGCACCCGCGCCACGGGTGTGGAGTACCGGCAGAACGGCCAGGTAAAGACGGCAATGGCGGGCCGGGAGGTGCTGGTCTGCGCCGGTGCCTACAACACGCCGCAGCTTTTGCAGCTCTCCGGGATCGGCCCGGCGGAGCACCTGCGGGAGCTTGGGATCGACGTGGTGGCGGACCGGGCCGGGGTAGGCGCCAACCTGCAAGACCATTTCAATGCGCCTTTGATGTACCGGCTCAATGAGAGCTTTACGGTCAATGACCTGGTCAACAAGTGGACCAACAAAATTAACCACGGTTTGAAGTATATCTTCCAGCGTCGGGGATTCATGGGAATGAGTGTCGCCTACGCAGGCGGCTACCTGAAGGTGCATCCGACGACGGCCACGCCAGACATCCAAAACCTCCTGATGATGTTCAGCTCCGAATTCATCGGCGATCCAGTCGATCCCTTTCCAGGATGCTCCCTCGTGGTCGCCCTCATGCGCCCGGAAAGCCGGGGCTCGGTGATGATCTCCTCGCCCGATCCGACGGTCCCCCCCGTGATCGACGGCAACTACCTAGCCATGCCGAAGGACCGGGAGACGTTGGTGATGGCGCTCAAGAAGAGCCGGGAGATTATGTCCCAGCCTGCCTTGCAACGCTACCTCGTCGACGAAATCCGCCCCGGCGCCGATTGCCAGTCAGATGACGACTTCGAGGGCTACCTTGAAACCCATGGCCGTACGTCCTACCACCCCGTTAGCACCTGCCGGATGGGGTCAGATCCGGAAGCCGTCGTCGAGCCGCGCCTCAAGGTCAATGGCGTGGAAAACCTCCGTGTCGTAGATGCCTCGATTATGCCGAGTTTGGTGTCAGGGAATACTAACGCGCCGACGATTATGATTGGCGAAAAAGCGTCTGATATGATTTTGGCGGATCATTCCTGACCCTTCCCCCATTTTTGGGGTGAAATCAAAGGAGGGGGTGTTCGACTGAGGCGATACCCTCCTCCTCGCGTCGCTCGACCCCTCCCACATATAGGGGGCGGGTTGTTAAAGGCTAAACCCGCGGATCCAGCGAGGGCAGGCCAAAGATCAACCGTCCGGCATTCACCGTCTGCAAATCCCAGGACATGGTGATCTGAGAGACGGCGGCATGCACATCCCGGCTCGCCCGCTGGAACGGGCTGTCCTGGCCGAGACCGCGGGCGCCGATGAGTTGGCCCAGGCGTTCCACGGCCGATACACAGAGCTGTCCTGCCATGGCATTATTGAGCCGCCACTCCGCGCGCTTGTAGACCGGGGGTTCCTCACCTGTCTCCGCGATGGCCATGGCTTCCTCGGAGTCGGAGATCAGCAGTGCCTTGGCGGCGTTAAGCTCAGCACTTGCGTGGGCGACCCGCACCTGGGCGGTGGGGAGCGCGGTCATGTCTACCTGGCTCACCGATTTCCGGTCCATCATTTCTTCGACCACAAAGTCGAGGGCGCCGAGCGCCACGCCCAAAGTGGGGCTGGAGAAGACTTTGGTGCCAAGGGAGAGCGGCGGCACTTTGTAGAGCGGGTAATCGTTGACCTGGGCCCCTGGGGATTGAATGCCGCCGGTAATCAACTGCGTATCCAGCACCCGGTGATTCGGCACGAAGACGTCTTTAATGATCAGCGACCGGCTGCCTGTGCCGGAGAGACCGGTGACGTACCAGTCATCTTCAACCTCCCAATCGGATTTGGGGACGAGGACAAACCGGTGCAGCGGCGGTTTGCCTTCCTGCGGAATAAAGACCTGCAAGTTGGTCCAGTCGGTGAAGTCCGATCCGCTGGCAAAACTCCAGACACCATCCAGCTTAAGACCGCCGTCCACTTCCGTCGCCGTGTGCCCTTTAATGGAAAAGGCAGAACCGCAGTAGGAATGCGGGTTATCGCCCCAGACATCTTCCTGAGCTTCCGGATGGTGCATCCCGGTGATCCAGTTCTGTACAGCAAGATTGCTCCAGATCCAGGCGCTGGACCCGCAGGCCTTTCCCAGTTCAGAGCCGATATCCACCATGGAGCGGACCGGCAGTTCCCGTCCACCATAGCGTGCCGGGCGGAACGCGTTGTAGAGGCCGGACTCCATGAACTCCTCATGGGTTTTTCTCGGAATTCCGCGGTCTTCATCGGCTTTTTGAGCTCGCTCCCGGAGCACGGGAAACATGGCTTTGGCCTTGTCGATCAGGTCCTGGCCGGGCAGATCGGCGGTCATTTTAATGGGCATCGCGTCCATTTTATGTCTCAATTTGTTGTGACTACATCCGTATTGTGGGACGAATCTCCAAATTGGGCAAGTAGGGCCATTGCATAATTGTTAGGCCGGAGGACCGAAATCGGTGTGTTGGACGAAAAATCAGCGTAGGTAACGGGGGCGGCTTATGGGGAGCGAGCGGCCTTGGGCACTACGTTTACCAAGGCGCTGGTGGACGGCCATCTGGATGACCGGACCGGTGGATGCCTTGACCCAGGAACCCCCAGATCCTCAATCACCGCTCCTGGGACTGGAGGACAAAGTTTTGCTCTCGCCCCGTATGGTGGCGGCCAATCCGGGTGGGGGGACTCCTGCCCGCTATCCCCTGGGTGGAAGCTGTCATCTTGGCCGCGCTTAACGGAGAACTGCCGAAAATTATCGTCAACAAAGACGCCCTTCCGCTTTGGCGGAAGCGCTTTAGCTGCAAGTCCCTGATCTAATCAGGCCGGGCTCTACCGCGTTCCTTCCGGTAGGTGCCGCGCGGTGTTCACGGCTGAGCGGAAATTCCAGAGACCCAGCATTTCCCGGATATCCTCAGCGCCTTCAATCATGCGGGGCTCAGCAGGGATGCCGGTGCCGTTCGCAACCCGGTCATTCTTGGTGAAAGAGGCGGCGATAATTGATGCCCCGGCAACCGCGGCAGGGCTAAGGGCATTGGCGAGCGCGTCGCGGGCCCTGTCGAGTTGCGCCACATCGGAGCCCAGAACGGCATCGGAAAAGGCGAGCAATTCCGCGCCCCCTGGATATTTGATGTCCACGTCCCGGTCGACCACAGCTTTCAGGTCGAGGTCATGTCCCAGCAATTTGGCGCCCTCACGGAGCGCTTTGGCATGGCCGTTGGTTCAGTAAAAACACTCATTGAGTACAGAGACCCTGGAGGCCACGATCTCCGCTTGGGGCCGCGACAGGCCTTCATGGTGCTGGTAGTCGAACTCCATGAAGTTCTTCGACGGCATGTACTGCACTTCTTCCAACGCGTGGTGCTGGCGATATTCGTCCGGCACTAGGCTAATGCCGCGCATGATATAGGGTTGCCATGGGCCGAAGAGGGCGAGGCCGAATTCGCCGCCGTCTGGACCGGCTGGAATGGTAGGCACCCAGGCTTTTTCCTGCACGGCTTCCGCCGGCCGCTCCTGGG
>PBPM01000005.1 GCA_002724635.1 Rhodospirillaceae bacterium | reverse complement strand
TGCGAAACCGCGTGTCGACGATCTGAGCAGCCTGCGCGACTGCGCGGCGGCCGATCCAGGCGCCGCTGCCTTCATCCCCAATGGGAAAGCCCCAGCCGCCGACCAGCCGGCAATGGCCGGCCGCCTCGATCCGGTAGCCAACGCTACCCGTCCCAACGATGATCACGGCGCCCGGGCTTCCGCTATGGGCGGCCAGTGCAGCGATATAGGCGTCCGTCGAGACGCGCAGCGCGCCGGCAGCTGGCGCGGCATTCATGAATTGCTGACGCTGTGCGTTGTTGTTGGCTCCGGCGAGCCCAATCCCAAAATGCGTGCGCGAGAGATACTCACCATCAAGCGCAACTGCGCGGGAGAGATTCTCCAATGCGTCGAGAATCTCTTTCCAGGCGGCCGTGCCGCGCACCGTCAGGCTGGTGGGCCCGGTCACGGTCAACCCGAGTCGGCGACCGCCCTCGTCGAACAGCGCCACGCGGGTGTTGCTGGCGCCGCCATCGACGCAACAATACAAACGTTCGCTCATAGCCTGCCGCTGTCGCTCGTTTCGCCACCGTCGTTCCGCTAACTACCATTATATCATGAGCGCACGCGGTCTCATGATTGGGAAATGGGCGGCGCGAATTCATATGCTATGGAGGATTCATCATTACGGGCAAGTTGGCACATGCGCAAAACCGAAGAATTCGCGACGACATTCGACGATCTCGAGACTCGCAGCGACATGGACATCGCCACGGCAATCCTCGATGCTCAGGATCATGGGCTCGCCGCGGCACGCAGCGCAATCCCCGTGCTCACCGTCGCGGCCCAGGCCGCAGCCGCCCAGCTTCGCGAACATCCCAACGGTCGCATCGTCTATGGCGGCGCCGGCACGTCCATTCGGCTCGGTGTCCAAGACGGGGTAGAACTGGCACCCACATTCGGCTGGCCGAACTCCCGCCTCGCCTACCTAATCGCCGGCGGCCCCGACGCCCTGATCCGTACGGCCGAGGGGGCCGAGGACAATTCCCGACAGGCCCTCCGCGACGCCGCTGCCATCGGGATCGGGCCTGCGGATGTCTGCATTACGCTCTCCGCGAGCGGCGTCACCCCCTACACGCTGGCCACCTGCGGGGCCGCGCGCAATGCCGGCGCGATCACGATCGGCATCGCCAACAACCCGGACGCGCCGCTGCTCACTGCAGCCGAATACCCGATCCTGCTCGATTCCGGACCCGAGCCCATCGGTGGCTCGACCCGCATGACAGCCGGGACGACACAAAAGGTCGCCCTCAATCTGCTGTCAAGCCTGGTCATGATCCGCCTCGGCCGGGTCTATCGCGGCATGATGGTCGACGTGATCGCATCAAACGAAAAGCTGCGCGAACGTGCCGTGCGGATCGTCATGGCGAGCGCCGATGTCGACGAAGACGCCGCACGCAGCGCCCTAGCAACATGTGGAAACGCTGCCAAGCCGGCGGTTCTTGTGGCCCGCGGCCTGCCCTCGGATGCCGCCGACCAACTTCTCGACGCTCATGCCGGCGACCTGCGCGCCGCGCTGGCGACGCTCGGCGAAGACGGCTGACCCGCATGGCCGGCGGGTTCGAGCTAAAACCCGTTCAGATCAGCTGGAACCGCCTCCGGCGGACCAGCGTGACACTATGTTGGCCGCCTACAAGCGGCCCAGCCTGTCCCAGACCTACAAGCATGCGCTTGCCTCCCCCGCCGCGGTCCGGGTCGAGAAGGCGGCGCTCAGCGTCATCCGCTTCAACCGGCAGCCCATCCGCCTCGTCGTCGCGTACAGCAAGCCCATCCTAAGGGCTCCAGGCAGCCAGACCATCTATCGCGGAACGCTGTCGGTGCATGACAAGATCCCGGGCCAGATCCAGAAGCTGGCGGTCAAGTTGTTGCGCTGGCGCTTCCGCCTGCGCCGAGGCCGCCCGGTCACGCTTCACCCGGGGCTCGAGAATACGTCGGGCCATCGCACCAAGATACTGACGGCCGGGCCTTCGCCCGCCTCAACTAGTTCAGCGCGCAGCATGACGAGCATATGGAACTCGGCAGCTATCGCTGCCCTTCGACAGACCTGATCGGGGCCGTGCACCGCCACACCAACGCCACGGCAGGCATGCGCCTGATTGTCGCCGAACAGGCCGGCACTCCCGTCCCTGGCGTCCTGCTCACCAATAACGGCAAGGCCGCCACCTATCTTATCGGCTGAACCGGGGAAGCGGGCTACGATCTGAGCGCCACCCACCTTTTGCTCTGGCAGGCCGTCGAACGGATAAAGGCGGACGGCTGTGAATGGTTCGACCTCGACGCAGCAACGATGCACCGGCCGTCGCGCCGTTCAAGGCGGACATGGGAGACACCGAGGGCCGGCTCGTCGGCGGCTACATCTAGGCCTCAAGCCGCGACGCGGCGGCCGTCTCGGACAAGGCTCGCAGCCTGGCGGACGAGTGCAACGGCCTCGTCCGGCGTCCCATCGAAGCCTGGTGTATTCTCCGAGAGATGGCGCCGGAACGCGCGCGCGCCGGGCAGGCCATTGAAGAGGCCGAGAATATGCCGAGTCATCGCCATCAGATGGGTTCCGGCGCTGGTCTCGCGCGCGATATGGTTGCAGTAGGCATCGATGATCTCGTGCCGGGTGTGCACGGGCGTATCTGCGCCGAACACCCGCCGGTCCGCCTCGGCCAGCACATAGGGGTTTTGGTAAGCCGCACGGCCGAGCATCCCCCCGTCCACACACGCCAAATGCGCCACTGCATCGTCCAAGCTCTCGACCCCGCCATTGATGGTGATGTGGAGCGCCGGGCGTTCCTCCTTCAGGCGACGTACGAGGCCATATTGCAGCGGCGGCAACTCTCGGTTTTCCTTCGGACTCAGACCCTCCAGCCAAGCCTTGCGGGCATGGACGATGAAGCGATCGCAGCCGACGTCAGCGACCCGATCGACAAAACCGATCAGCGTCTCCCATTCGGGCATCTCGTCGATTGCGATTCGATGCTTGACCGTCACTGGCACGGCCACCGCAGCGCGCATCGCCGCGACGCTCGCGGCCACGAGCGCCGGCTCCCCCATCAGGCAGGCGCCGAAGCGCCCCGACTGCACCCGGTCCGACGGGCATCCAACATTGAGGTTGATCTCGTCATAGCCGAGGTCGGCGCCAATCCGCGCGCATTCGGCGAGCGCCGCGGGGTCCGAACCGCCCAGCTGCAGTGCCACGGGATGCTCCGCCGGGTCGAACGCCAGCAGCCGGTCGCGCGGTCCGTGGAGAATCGCGCCAGTCGTCACCATCTCGCTGTAGAGCTGCACATGGGCACTGATCCGGCGCAGGAAGAACCGCTCGTGGCGGTCCGTCCAGTCCATCATCGGCGCCACGGACAGGCGTGCATATTCTGGTGTCGAAGACATCACGGGCGAACACATACGCCAAACCGTCCCCCGGGTTAAGGGTGTCTGTTGGAGCCCTTCAGGCCTTCGTCTTCCACGGCGTCTGGGTGATCCAGACCCGACGGTAGCAAAGAACCTTCATGGTCACCGCGAGAACCAGAGTGCAAAGCGGGAACGTCGTCCTTGTCTCCCTCGTGCCCTCGATCAGCTGTGTATGCACAATGCTGCCGAGGTTTAAGATACGGTCAAACACCGCATGCAGACGGTGCACGAAGCGATGACGCGCTGCGGATCGCGCTCGGAAACTTGCCCGGCAGAAGCGCTAGTCAAAACACCAGGCCGTCGGGTGGCGGAGGTCCAGATCGCGCGCCGCCGCGAGATCACGCACGCCCACCTGGCGCAGCGCCTCGCGCAGCTCCTCGATGAAGAAGTCGGCCACGAAGTCCGGCCCCTCATCGCCCAACGCGGCTAGGCCGTACATGAAGGCGCGGCCGACCAGATTGAAGCGCGCGCCCAGCGAGGTTGTACGCACCAGGTCCACACCGCTGCGAATGCCCCCGTCGAACAGGATCTCCGTCCGCCCGCCAGCCGCCGAGACGATCACCGGCAGCATGTCCACCGACGCCGGTGCAGCCTCGAGCTGACGCCCGCCATGGTTCGACACTACAATACCGTCGACGCCGAGCGCCACCGCCTTCTCCGCGTCACCGGGGTGCAGGATGCCCTTGACGATCAGCGGCCCCTTCCAGGCGTCGCGGAAGCGGGCAATCTCGTCCCAAGTGAACGAGCCGCCGCCCTCCCCGCGTGCGAATTCCGCCGCCTCGGCGGCGGTCGGGTTGTCGTCGACATATTTCTGCATGTTGGCGAACAAATTCTGGCCGTGCCTTAAGTACGCGCGCAGCCAGGCCGGGCGGGTGACGACGTCGGCGATCGTGCGCAGGCCGATCCGGTAGGGCAGCACCAGCCGGTTGCGCAGCTCGCGCGGACGCTTGGTGCGCGCCGGCACGTCGATGGTCACCACCAGCGCGGCCACTTCGGCAGCGGTCGCCCGTTCGATCCAGTCCATGTTGATGGCGAGATCGTCGCGCGGCATCCGGTAAATCTGAAACCAGGCAAAGCCCTCCGCCAACTCCGCCACCTCCTCGACCGTCGCCAGCGCAGAGCTGCCAAGCGTGAAGGGAATCTCGTTCGCGGCGGCGGTGCGGGCAAAGACCTTCTCGCCGCCGGGCAGCACTAGCCCCGGAAGCCCCATGGGCGCGATGGCCAGCGGCCCCGAGTAGCGCTTGCCGAACAGCTCGACCGAGGTGTCGGCCCGGTAGTTCTCGACCCCGTAGCGTGGCAGTATTTCGATCCCGTCGAGCGCGGCGGCATTCCCCTTGCGGTTCGGTTCGTCCGCCCCTGCAGCACCATCCACATAGTCGAAGGCGAAACGCGGTACCCGCTTGCGCGCCCGCGCACGCAAATCCCCGATGGTAGGGTAGAGCATCTTCAAGCGGCCGGCGCGCGTCGACGTATCGGGCCGGCCCGCCGTGACCTTGTAATCGGGTTCTTCCTGCGCCATCTGGTCCCCCTGTTCGCGCCTGGCCACTAACTCAGCCCGTCGCGCCGCCTTGGTCAACCGCCGGGTCGCGGGCGAACAGCATATGCGCGGTCAGGGCCGATAGGCGCTGGCATTGGTTTCGTTCCGGATCGAAGTTGGCGTCGTCGAGCCAAGTCTCAAAGGCCACCTTCAGCGCCGGCCATGGCGGCCGCGTCCAGTCCGAGACAACGGGGCCGATGGGGAGGCCGTGTTCGTTAATCTCGGTCATCGTTGTGGGCCGCCCGCCAGCGAATTCCGTGAGTTCACTTCCTTCTCTTCGAGCCCTCCTTCGGCGGGATCACCGGCAGCATCACATAGCTCTGATGCTTCGGCCCGGTATGCAATGTCACGTCACCACCGAATATCTTCTTCGGCCGGTCGCGGGGATCGTCATGTAGGAACGGACCGCACCCGTTCAGCGGATGCGCGAAGTTCGAGAGCTCAAGGGCCCCGCCGGAATATTCGTAATCCTTGCCGCGCACCGACAGAGCCAGACGATAACCCGCGGGAACCACAATGCAGGTAGGCCAAATCTCTATGTCTAGCTCATAGATCCGCCCCGGCGTCAGCGGCTGTTTATTGTCATGGCTGTGCCAGGGCCGCCAGGGCTTCGACATCTTCGGATTTAGCTTGCGATGGGACGCCCGCAACCAGCCCTGCGCGATCGGCGTATGCGGATCTACCGTCCCCTTAAAGGTGACCTCCTTCATATCAGGCGAGAACAGCCGAACTACCAGAAACAGGTCAGCATCCTTGGTCGCCGAGGAGACGAACAGCTTTGAGGCTAGTGGGCCGGTGATCTCGGTGTCTTTATCCATCGGCGGCAGGAAGAAGGTCACCCCGTCGCCCATGCCTTCATAGGTGATCTTGCCGCGCCTGGTCGGCGCCTTCGGCTCCAGGCTCATATGCGCGGGATCGAGATAGAGCTTCTTCCATTTCGTACGCTTGATCGGCCACTCGTTTTCCGTGCGCTCGACAAACTTCTCGCCCACATGACGAACCTTGAGGAGCACCGGCGGCCTCTTGTCCCAGCCGTTCTTTTCCCCCTTCAGGTAATGGGCAAAAAACTGTTTCTGCAGTGCCACGCCATAGGGCGTGTAAAACTCTGTCCAGTGCTCAAGTCCATGGCACTCTAGCCATTTTTCCTTTGACCCTGCTTGGTAGAAACCCTCGTAGTTACCCCGCGGATGCAGCCCCTGGCCGCCCCAGCTGGCCGGGGACAGGAGCGGCACCTTGATCTTCCCGAAATCCGGGCGACGCGCGCGATACCAGTCGTCTTCCATCTCCCGGCGCAGGATATCGCGATCCATGTCGGTGCGGTTGTGCTTCAGATCGGCGGCTGAAAGGGTCGGCGGACCGGCAACCGGGTCGCCATGCACCCAACTCCGGTAGCCCTTGGTGCCAACGCCGTATTGCACGGGCTGAACCTGCATGTCGTACCAATTCTTAATGAAGGTGCAGAGGATGCCACCGTGCCGCGCAAACTCGCGATAGTAGTCGTTGGCTGCCTCCCAAGCACACATCGCCGCCAAGTGTTTGGGTTGGCGCTCGGCCACCCACCACTGATTCATACCGTAATAGGAGATGCCGTTGAGCCCGACCTTGCCGTTCGACCAGTCTTGCGTGCCCGCCCACTCAATACATGCGACATAGTCTTCGCTTTCCTGCGGCGACCAGGGATCCATATAGCCCTCGGAACGTCCCGCACCGCGGCTGTCAACGCGGACGCAAGCATAGCCATCGGGCACCCATTGTTCGGGGTCCACCGTCTCCCAGCTCTGATACTTGTTCGTCGAGCCCTCGATGGCGTCGGGATGATCGCCGGTGAACAAATTCCAGGTCGTCGCGTAAAGCTCATCCTGCCAAGCAAGTCCCTTGGCATATGGCCCCATAGTCATGATGACCGGGTATTTGCCTTGTTTCTTCGGCCGGAAGACATCGGCACGCAGCACCGTCCCATCCTCCATCGTGATCGGCAAATCCCAGTCGATCCGCATGCCATCTCGAGTTTCGCTCCAAGAGCCATCCCTATCTTTTTTTCCGGGCCTACGCACTGTGGACGGTAACATCGATTTTCCTGCCTTTTTACCTTCGGATTTGATCCATTATTCTCACTCAAGATTCTTGAGTTTATTTGTGAATCTTTATTTTTCCGTAAGCGCCGGTATTCCCTGTGCAATCTCAAAAATATGTTCTTTCAAAAAATACTTAAGCTGTTCGACCGTATAAGATTGTTGTATAGAGGAAGGTCCAATTTTTATATTTTGATATTCAAAGTATTTGACATAGGAATCATCTTCAATTTTAAAACTTATTTTTCCGCGGAAGGTACATTGCCGCTTTGGCGTGATCCAACTATCGTCATTACAAACCAAACTAGCATTATCTAGCGTAAGCGCACGAATATTCTTATCTTTCAACTCGATCGCCAATCTTGTCATGAAATATGCGCCGTACGGGACAATCATCTTATCGCCTGAAATTGATGCCTTCACAGGCAGAAAGCTGTTATGATTCAGAGTTTTGTATACCTCGAGATCCCTTGCTATTGACCGGTCCTCACTGGATATAATGGGCTGCGTATGTCCTCGGTTTAATGCATTCTCCGCGATCACCATCGGCACGCACCCTGCAGCTACAACTAAAGTGACGGGAAGCAAAAGAAAATAGATTCGCAAAAGCATCTTCGTAGACCTCAATCGTTTACCGGGTTGATAAATTGAACACAGCGCCAGCCTCACCCGCTCAGCCACAGGTTTATCACCTTTGGTTAGCACTTTTATTTTGATTCAAACTTCCAAATACCATCCCAATTTTTTGGCGGGTTCGATTTGAGCGCTCGGCAACGGTCTACATAAATTGACGAAAGTTTGTCATTTTTGTTAGCCGATAGAGATTTTTTGAATGATTTGATTGCTTGATCCCAGCTTCCATCAACGAAATGTTTCCGCCCCTCTTTGAAATGACCGACCACCTCCATCAAATTGGGAAAACTCTCGGGGCTATGAAAATCCAAGATTTCATAAACGCCGACCGGTTTCGTCTTTCCTTTAACGATTACCTCATCAACATGCCTAGCCTGATAAGTTCCTTTTAGGTTCTGATAAGTAAACTCACTAATAAGAATACGCGCCGCGTAAGCTTTACACGCACTTTCGAGGCGTGCAGCCAAGTTCACACCATCTCCGATCATCGTATAATCCATTCTCTTCGACGATCCGATATTGCCTGAAACGACACTATCCGTGTTCAAACCGATACCCATATCGACAGGTAAGTTACCTTCGAGTTCTCTTTGAACGTTCCATTCCCGTAACCTTTTTATCATATTGATGGCGGCGCGCACTGCTCGATCCTCATCATCCTCATGAGACATGGGCACGCCGAACCCAGCCATAATCGCGTCGCCGATAAATTTGTCGACCATCCCTTCCTGTTCTGAAATGGCCTCAACCATAATATCGAAGTACTCATTTAGCAGAGAGACGGTCCCTTGAGCTCCCAGCGCCTCTGTAATCGTTGTAAACCCCCTAACATCAGAAAAAAGAAGGGTAGCAACTGTTTCCTGCCCTCCCATGATATCATTCTCTTCGTTCATTAATTTATCAGCGATTCCAGGGTCTATGTAACGGGACATTGTCGACTTCATGCGTTTTTCGTCGGAGATATCTTCGATCATCACCAGCGTTCCGAGGTAATCATCCACTTGGTCCATTCTTCCATCGGGGTCCTGATTCATAAGCGGCAGAAAATTTATATTTCCGGAAATGATATTTCCGTCACCCACAGCAGAAAATTCAATATCAACCAACATCTCACTACTTCTATGCTCTTCACAAATATCTATTTTTTCGGAAATTAGTGGATTTCTGATTGAAAAAAATTTTTTTGCGTTAGTACCTATTATTTCACTTGAGGAAACACATAGTATTTCCAACCCCGCCTTGTTACAGGTTCTAATTTCACCATCGGCGTCGATTGTAATAACCGCATTCGACATACTTGTTAACATGCTATGGTTATATGCACGTTCTTTTGAAACATCCTCAAATAACTTTGCATTCTCGAGTGCAATTGAGACTTGCTGAGTAAATGCTTTCAGTCGAGCCTCATCTTCATCAGTGAATGGTCCTCCCATCTTATTGAGGACCTGCGTGCAGTCGATACAATCTCCGTCTTTATTCGTAACAGGAACACAAAGAATTGAATTAGTGAAATAACCGGTTTGTCGATCAAAACTAGGGTTAAACCGTAGGTCCGCGTAAGCGTGCGGTATATTAATAGTTTTCCTTGATTGAAAAACTGCACCAGCTATCCCAGCGGTATTCGGAAGCCGTATCTCGCCTAAACCATCCCCCATCGCAACCCGAGAAAACAACTCATCGCTCTTGGTATCATTTAAGAACAAAGTCGCGCGGTCTGCGTTAAGCATGTGGCAAGCCTCCTGCATTACTTTTTGCAGGAGATTTGCCAACTGAATTTCGGCGGTAACATCTGATACGATATCAAGAAATTTGATTTCCTTATCGCGCGAGCGCTCCATCGCTTCTATACGCTGCGCATTCTGCAGAGAGACCGCCGCCTGCCTACAAATCGTTTCTAGTATCTCAAGGTCGGCCTTTTTGAACCGGCCCTTATTCTTATTCAAAATTTGGATAACGCCGATTACTTCACGACGGGCACCAAAGATAGGCGCACACAAGATATTTTTTGTGACATAACCGGTTTGCTCGTCAATCTGTGAGTTAAACCGTTCATCTTCGTAGGGTTTGTGGATTATCGCACCAACACCCGATTGAAAAACCGCACCCACAATACCTGTAGTGTTGAGAAAACGAATTTCCCGCGTAAGATCGCCTTGAGCTATGCGGGAGTAAAATTCGCCAGTTGACCTGTCGTTCAGAAAAAGGCTTCCCCGCTCCGCACCCAACTCTCTAACTGTTAAATCAACTAATAGCCAAAGTATCTCGGTTAGGCTCTCCTTATCTGCAACCCGTTCGCAAATCATGAGAGTCTTTTCTGCGCGCCGGAGTCGCGCCTCTGTCCTGTCTAGCTGACGGCGGAGATTTGCCAGGTTGCTTTCTTGAGGCTGAGGAGTTTTATTCATTTGGACAAGCGTTCTTTCCGGTGACGTCAGGATGTGAATCGACTGTCGTATTTTTGTCGAAGTCTAGCGATTGTGCTTTGAAGGATTTCCAGCTCCCTTTTGTGTTCAGTTTTTATCCGCTGAGCTTGATCTTGCGCATCCGCTTTATGCCTTTCCAATTCATCACGAAGACTCAGAATAGTTTGTTTAAATTGATCAATATCGTCCGAAAATTTTTGCGTGATACCCTGAATAGCTATACTTTTTTGGTGATCTTTCTCGTCAAGAGCCGCCCTCAGGCTCACTATTGTATCTCTTAATTCTCGGATTTCGTCGGTAGCAGTCGCCACTGAACGCTGAACAATTTTCTCACTATTGTGAGAGCTCTTCTCGATTTCCTCTCTCATAAGACCTATTGTTTGCTTTAGCTGACTGTTTTCATTGGATAACGCAGTGTTCAAACGTTGAAGGTTTAAATCGTTATCCTCTCTCTGACTTTCTAGTTCTGCCAGATGTTGAACACCATCAACTTTCGAAGAATTTTTTTTGTACGATTTTTCAGATCTATTCATAAGCGAAGAACTACTCCCACTCGATCGTGCCCGGCGGCTTCGATGTCACATCGTAGACGACCCGGTTGATGCCACGCACCTCGTTGATGATGCGCGTGGCCACGCCGGCAACGAAAGCGTGCTCGAACGGATAGCTATCGGCAGTCATGCCGTCGGTCGACGTCACGGCGCGCAACGCGCAGACATGGTCGTAAGTACGCGCATCGCCCATGACCCCCACAGTACGCACCGGAAGCAGTACGGCGAATGCCTGCCAGATTGAATCATATAGGCCTGCCTTGCGGATTTCTTCGAGATAGATCGCGTCGGCCTGGCGCAGAATCTCCAGCTTCTCCCGATCGAAGTCGCCCGGCATCCGGATCGCCAGACCAGGCCCCGGGAACGGGTGGCGACCGACGATCTCATGAGGAATGCCCAGTTCGCGTCCTAGGTCGCGGACCTCATCCTTGAATAGCTCGCGAAGCGGCTCTACTAGCTCCATATTCATCCGCTCGGGCAAACCGCCAACATTGTGGTGCGACTTGATTGTCGCGCTCGGCCCACCGAACGGACTGACCGATTCGATCACGTCGGGATAGAGCGTGCCCTGAGCGAGGAAGTCCGCGCCGCCAATCTTTGCCGCCTCCTCCTCAAAAACGTCGATGAAGGTGCCGCCGATGATCTTGCGCTTGGTCTCCGGATCTGAGACCCCCTGAAGCTGGTCGAGGAACATGTTCTTCGCGTCGCGCACCAATAGAGAGATGTTGAACCGGTCGCGAAAGACCTGCTCGACCTCCTCAACTTCGCCAGCACGGAGCAGGCCGTGATCGACGAAGATACAGTTCAACTGGTCGCCGATCGCCTCGTGGATCAGCACCGCCGCGACCGAGCTGTCAACGCCGCCGGAGAGCCCGCAGATCACAGTACCGTCGCGGACCTGCTCGCGAATCTTCTCAATCTCGGCCGTACGGAAAGCCGCCATTGTCCAGTCACCGCGGCAGCCCGCCACATGGTGGACAAAATTCGACAGCAGGCGCGCACCGCCCTGAGTGTGCACCACCTCGGGATGAAACTGGAAGCCGTAGAACTTACGGTCATCGTCAGCGATAGCCGCAAACGGCGCACCGCGGCTGGTGGCAACCACACGGAATCCCTCGGGCAGCGCCGTCACACGGTCGCCGTGCGACATCCAGACCTCAGGCACCGTACCTGGCAGCCAGACCCGGTGGAACAGGCCACAATGGTCAATCACCTCGAGGATAGCGCGGCCAAACTCCTGATGGTCGGAATCCTCGACAGTGCCCCCTAGCATATGGCACATGAGCTGCTCGCCGTAGCAAATGCCCAGTACCGGGAGGCCGCACTCGAACACGACGGGATCCACAGTCGGCGCACCCTCGGCCATGACGCTGGCGGGGCCACCCGACAGGATAATGGCTCTGGGATCGAATTTCTCAACGAAGGCCCGGTCGACTCGGAAGCAGGGGTGGATTTCGCTGTAGACGCCGGCCTCGCGGACGCGCCGCGCGATCAACTGCGTTACCTGCGAGCCGAAGTCGATGATGAGGATTTTTTCGGAGATGGGAAGCAACGAGGCCATGAGGGTATTTAGCCGATTCGATTCCGCCCCGCACTAGCGCTGGTCGGCTTCATCCACAGGCCGTACACCCGACATTACGCAATCAGTCCGTCCGCACCAGAACCGCGGCATACATACCGTCGGTCCCGTGCCGGTGCGGCGTCAGGACAAGATCGTCCGAGAGATCAAGCCGCGCCGCGAGATCGGTTCCCAGCACGTCGCCGACGAGGCGGCGCGCGAACCTTGGATGCCGCGCTAGGAAGGCGTCTACGCGGCTGCGGCCTTCGCCTTCGAGCACCGAGCACACCGCATAGACGATTCGTCCACCCGGCTTCACTAGGCCAGCGGCGGAGTCGAGCAGGCCATCCTGCATGTCCTGATAGTCAGCCACCGTCCCGGGCCGGGTCCGCCAGCGCAGATCCGGGCTGCGCCGCCACGTTCCGGTACCAGAACAGGGCGCGTCGATCAGCACCCGGTCCGCCCTCCCCACCAGGTCAGTTGGCGCAGCGTCGGCCGGGACTTCGCGAATAGCCACCGACGTTACCCCCAAGCGTGCGGCGCGACCGGCGATCCGATCCAGCCGCAACCGGGAGACGTCGCAGGCGAGGATCTCAGCCTGATTATTGGTTGCCGCGGCGAGCGCCAGCGCTTTCCCGCCCGCACCGGCGCAGTAATCGACAACATTCTGGCCCGGCGCGGCATCAACCAGCATCGAAACCAGCTGGCTGGATTCATCCTGAGGCTCGATCATGCCAGCTCGAAAGGCACCGAGCTGCCTGAAGTCCCCACGTGCGTGGCTGCGCAGGCCAGACGGGCTGAACGGCGTGACATCCGCCTTGTAGCCATCGGCCGCCAACCGCGCACGCGCGTCTGCGCGGTCCGCGTTCAGCGTGTTTACGCGCAGGTCGACCGGGGCGGTCCGGTTCATGGCGGCGAGCTCATCTCTCGCTTGTGTGCCCCACTGTTCGGCGAACAACGCATACAGATGGGCCGGGCAATTAGCGGCCACATGATCCGGCGCGGCAGCCGCATCCGCCTGTGCTGTCCCGTCCGAGACCGCGCGTTCGAAATCGTCTAATAACGGCGGTGCATAGCCATCTCCGGAGAAGACGCCGTCCAGCGCATCAGGATGCTCGCGTGAGAGCGCCGCGATCATGCGCAGCCGAGGGCTCTCTGGATCACCGCCGGCGTTAGCGACTAGCCAGCGCCGCAATGCCCCGTCCCGAAGGTCCGCGTATACGCTCTCGCGAATCGCGCGGCGGTCTCCCGAGCCGGCGAAGCGATGGCGGCGGAACCATTCTACCAGCACGGTGTCCGCGGGCGCGTCGTTGCGTTCGATTTCGGTCAATATTTCGATGGCAGCGGCGACACGCGCGGCGGGCGTCATCTCCTCGGGTCCCGGTAACGATCCGAGTCAGGCATTCTGCCGGTAGTTCGGTGCCTCGCGCGTGATCGTGACGTCATGCACGTGGCTCTCGCGCAGCCCCGCATTGGTCAGGCGCAGGAAACGGCATCTGTTCTGCATTTCCGGTAGGTTGGCGTTACCAGTATAGCCCATGGCCGCGCGCAGCCCGCCGACGAGCTGGTGCACGACGGTCAGCGCCGGCCCCTTATAGGCGACCTGTCCCTCGATGCCCTCAGGCACCATCTTGAGGGTGTCGGCGACCTCGGCCTGAAAGTACCTGTCAGCCGACCCGCGCGCCATGGCACCCAACGAGCCCATGCCGCGGTAGGACTTATAAGACCGGCCCTCATAGAGGAACACTTCGCCGGGGGCTTCATCGGTGCCAGCCAGTAGCGAGCCGATCATGGCGCAGTCGGCACCCGCAGCGATGGCCTTGGCTAGGTCGCCCGAATACTTTATGCCGCCGTCCGCGATAACCGGCACCCCGGTCTTGTGCGCGACACCAGCGACCTTCTCGATCGCCGTCAGCTGGGGTACGCCCACACCGGCCACCACGCGGGTGGTGCAGATCGAGCCGGGACCGATTCCAACCTTGAGCGCGTCCGCGCCGGCATCGATCAGCGCCTCGGCCGCCTCGGCCGTCGCGATGTTGCCGCCGATGATCTGAGCCTGGTTGCTGAGCCGCTTGATCCGGGAAATCTGGTCGAGCACGCCGCGTGAATGGCCGTGCGCGGTGTCTACCACGATCACGTCGACGCCCGCATCCAGCAGCGCTTCGGCCCGCTCGAAGCCGGCGTCGCCGGTACCGGTGGCGGCGGCGACGCGCAAACGGCCCTGCTCGTCCTTGCAGGCATCGGGATAAGCCTTGGCTTTCTCGATGTCCTTCACGGTGATCAGGCCAACGCAGTGGCCATCCTCGTCAACTACCAGAAGTTTCTCGATCCGGTGCTGATGCAGAAGATGCTTGGCAGTCTCCATCTCGACGCCCTGGCCGACCGTCACGAGCTGCTCGGTCATCAGTTCTTTTATGGGCTGCGAGGGATCGCTGGCGAAGCGGACGTCCCTGTTGGTGACGATACCAACCAGCTTCCCACCGTCGCGGGCCACCACGGGGATGCCGGAAATCGATTCCTCGTCCATGATCGCCAGCGCATCGACCAGCGGCTGGTCGGGATGAATCGTGATCGGATTGACCACCATGCCGGCCTCAAACCGCTTGACCTTACGAACCTCGTTGGCCTGCTCCTCGGGTTCGAGATTCTTGTGTACCACCCCGAGTCCACCAGCTTGGGCGAGCGCAATCGCCATCTCGGCCTCGGTGACCGTATCCATTGCCGCCGACAGGAGCGGGATGCCCAGCCGAATGCTCTTCGTCAATTGCGTGGCGGTGTCTGCGTCGGACGGCAGAACGCGCGATTCTGCCGGTTCGAGTAGAACATCGTCAAACGTCAGTGCATCATGGATTTCCATGCCAACCCAGCCCCAGCGGAATCGAGAGTTGACGCCGCTTATATACACAAGCCGCGTGGCAGGACAAGGATTCGTCCGGTGGAAAGAAAAAGCTTGGTTATTCGGGGTCCTTGAAGCCCATGCCTATGAGAAACATCTCCACCGAGTCGCTACGGCTCGCCTTGGGCTTGAAACGTCGGACCGAGCCGAACTTCTGCGTCATCGCATCGAAGAGCGCGGGCTCGTCGGCCCCTTGAAACACCTTATTGACGAAGCCGCCGCCCGGGGTCAGCACCTCGCAGGCGAACAGGAAGGCTGCCTCTGCGAGCGCTAGGGTTCGCAGATGGTCCGTGGAGGCATGCCCCGTGGTCGCCACCGCCATATCCGACAACACGAGGTCCGCCGGTGACCCGATGGCAGCGCACAACCTCGCCACCGCTGCCTCGTCCTCGATATCGCCGAGCAGGATATCCGCACCGGGCAGCGGCTCCATCTCTAGGATGTCGATGGCGACTACCGAGGGATGGCCATCCATCGACTGCACCCGGTTGACAGCTACCTGCGTCCAGCCTCCTGGCGCCGCACCTAGGTCGACGACCCGGCACCCCAGCTTGAGGAGTTCAAACCGATCGTCGATCTGCAGCAGCTTGTAGGCCGCACGGGAACGATAGCCGTCGCGCTTGGCCGCCTGCACATAAGGGTCATTCAACTGGCGCTGCAGCCAGCGGGTCGAGGATAGTCGGCGCCCGCGCGCGGACCGCACCCGTTCGAAGCGCATGCGCGATCCGTCGTCGCCTGATGACTTGCGCCCGCGCGCCACAGAACAGCTCAGGTCTCGGCCGGCAGGGATTCGCGATCGGCCGTTCGCATCAGGCCGTGGAGGATCCCCTCGCGCAGGCCGCGATCGGCTACGCGCAATCTTCCAACAGGCCACAGGCCGCAGATTGCATCTAGCACTGCGCAGCCGGACAAGACGAGATCGGCGCGCTCGGGCCCGACGCACGGATGCGCGGCTCGGTCGCGGCGATCGAGCGCGAGCAGGTGATCGCGCGCCGAGCCAAGCTCCGTGAAGTCGAGTTGGCGACCGTCCACCCGGTCGCGGTTGTAGCGCGGTAGGTCCAGAAAAACACCAGTCAGGGTCGTGACCGTCCCCGAGGTGCCAACCATCTGCACCCTGCCATCTCGCACATGAGACGAAATATCGTGGCGCGCGTCGAACGTAGCGAGCAACGTTCGCACATGCCCGCAGATTCGGCCGTAGAGCTCCGGCGACGCGCGGCCGTCCCCATCCTCGCCGCAACCGAAACGCTCGCTTAACGTGACGACGCCGCAGGGCACCGAGATGCAGTCGATGATCTCAGCATCTACGGCGTCAGGCATGGCGCCCGCATGGTGCAGCCGTATCCACATGATCTGGGTACTGCCGCCGCCAATATCGAACAGCAGCGCGAAGGAACGGCCGCCCTGAGGCGGGTCGTAGAGGGTCGAGCAACCGATCAGGGCCAGTTCGGCCTCCTCCTCTGGCGCGATTACCTCGAGGTCGATCCGGGCCTCCTCGCGCGCCCTTGCGATGAAGCTCATACCGTTGTCGGCCCGCCGGCAGGCCTCGGTTGCTACGGCACGCAGCCGAGTGACCCCATTGCGTTCGATCTTTGACCGGCAGAGGCGCAAGGCCTCGATCGTGCGGCCCATCGCCGGTTCGGACAGGCTGTTCACGTTGCCCAGCCCCTCGCCGAGCCGGACGGTCCGAGAGAACGCGTCGATCACCCGGAAACCGGAGCGGTTGGGCCGGGCGACGAGCAGCCGACAATTGTTAGTCCCCAGGTCGAGGGCACCATAGACATGCCGCCAACGCCCGTCGCGGCGCGCCCGTCCGTTTGAACCATCCTGTCTGGTGCGTCTCGATGCCACCCGGATCTCCTCGGCGGGGCCGTAGCGACCCCGGAATGTCTGAATCTACACGGCGGTCGCGCGATCAGGAAGCCTTGCCAGAGTCCTCGGTTTTCCGTGCCTCATAGGCTTTGGGCAAACAGCCCGCGCAGCACGTTCGGACAGTCGAGGTCACCTTAGATCCGAGAGCGCCGGTGGCCACCCAAGGCACCGAGCGCCATGCTTTCATACGTTCGCTCGTATCGATCAGTCGATAATTTTCTTCTGCCATGGTGACCATCTACACACGCCGACACAGTTGTGGTAAAGACCGCGCCCACATGGCCATTGGGGGATCGTCTAATGGTAGGACAGCGGACTCTGACTCCGCTAGTGAGGGTTCGAATCCTTCTCCCCCAGCCAGCCATTCCCGGAAACCACTCGGCCAGGCAGCAGGCCATGCGCAACTCCATCATCACCGCCCTCGTTCTCGCGATTATTGCTATTGGCTGGGTCGTCTCGGGACAATTCAGCAGCGATGGCGCCGGGCCGGTCGCCGACGGCGCTCCTGCCGCGACTGACGGCGCGCGCGCTCGCGAACCGATGCAGGTCCGCGTGGCCGACCTCGAGGCGGTTATGCGGGTCGAGCGGGTAGACGTGACCGGCCGCACCCAGGCCTCGCGCACGGTCGAGATTCGCGCCGAGACCGATGGTCAGGTCCGTGAATTGCTGCGCCAGCGTGGCGACAATGTCGCAAAGGGAGCGCCCATCGCCCGTCTGCGGATCGACGACCGTGCGGCGAAACTGGCCGAGGCCAAGGCAAAGTTACTCCAGCGCCAGCTCGAATTCGACGCGGCCAACGCACTAAAGAAGAAGGGCTTCCGTTCCGAGACAGAGGTGGCGGCCTCCCAGGCACGTCTCGACGCGGCACGCGCAGTGGTCGAGCAGATGAAGATTGGTATCGCCCGCACAACGTTCCGCGCGCCCTTCGCCGGACTGATCGATTCCGGGCATGTCGAGCTGGGCGACTATGTGCGCGTCGGCGACATTGCGGTCACAGTCGTCGACCTGGATCCCATTCTCGTCGTCGGTAATGTCAGTGAGCGCCAAATTAACAGCCTGTATGAAGGTATGGCCGGCATCGCGCAGCTGATCGATGGTAGCGAGCGGGACGGCGTCATCCGCTTCGTCGCAACAGTAGCGGACCCCGCTACCCGGACCTACCGGGTCGAGCTTGAGATTCCCAATCCCAACGGCACGATCCGGGACGGCATCACGGCCGAACTCAAAATTCCGGTGAGCGAGGTGGACGCCCATTTAGTGACGCCATCCACGCTGACCCTGAACGATGATGGCGTCGTCGGCGTCAAGGTGGTAACGCCCGATAATATTGTCGCTTTCCGCCCGGTCGAAATAATTGCCGACGAACCAGATGGAATCTGGCTCGGTGGCCTGCCGCGCAGCATCCGACTGATCACGGTTGGCCAAGAATTAGTGTTCGACGGACAGCGGGTGAAGCCCGTACTCGGGCGTGCGCAGATCCTCGGGTCGGACAGCACATGAGCCTGATCGACGCCGGGCTCAACCGTTCCCGGACCGTTCTGGCGACCCTAGTTCTGCTGCTGATCACCGGCGCATTCTCGTTCGGCGCCATCCCAAAAGAGGCCCAGCCCGACGTCAACATTCCGATCATCTATGTCTCGATGCATCATGAGGGCATCTCGCCCGAGGATGCCGAGCGTCTCCTTGTGCGCCCGATGGAAGCCGAGATGCGCTCGATCGAGGGGGTCAAGGAGTTGCGCGCGACCTCCTATCTAGGCGGCGGCAATGTGGTGCTCGAATTCGAGGCCGGCTTCAATCCGGACACCGCGATAGACGATGTCCGCAAGAAGGTGGATCGGATCCGAAGCGAACTACCAGATGACACGGATGAACCGACCGTCAACGAGGTTAATCTCAGCCTGTTCCCCGTCCTCGTAGTGACCCTATCGGGCGATGTGCCCGAGCGCACCCTAATGCGTCTCGCAAGGGATCTGCAGGACGCCATCGAGGGTATCCCCCAAGTGCTCGAGGTAAACATCGGTGGCGACCGCGACGAGCTCGTGGAGATCGTCGTAGAGCCGCAGCTACTCGAAAGCTACGGCGTTGACCCCGCCGAGCTACTCTCGCTGCTGTCACGCTCCAACCAGCTGGTCGCCGCGGGGGTGATCGACAACGGCAAGGGAAGCTTCGCGGTCAAGGTCCCCGGGCTGATCAAAAATGCAGACGACATTCTAAACCTACCGGTGAAAGTCAATGACAACGCCAAGGTCATAATTCGGGACTTGGCCTCGGTCCGCCGCACATTCCGTGACAAAGAAACTATCGCACGGGTAGACGGCCAGCCGGCCTTATCGCTCGAAATCTCGAAGCGGACGGGATCGAACATCATTGAGACGATCGAACAAGTACGCGGCGTCGTATTGTCCGAAAGCTCCAAATGGCCGGACAGCGTGAAGATCAACTTCTCACAAGACCGCTCTATTCAGGTCGGCACCATGCTGGCCGAGCTGCAGAACAATGTGCTGAGTGCGGTGCTCCTAGTGATGATCGCTATCGTCGGCGCGCTCGGACTGCGCTCGGGCATTCTCGTAGCGATCGCCATTCCTGGCTCCTTTCTCACCGCGATTCTCGTCATCAACGCACTGGGCCTGACCGTCAACATCGTCGTTCTCTTCTCGCTGATCCTCGCGGTGGGTATGCTCGTTGACGGCGCCATAGTTGTGACGGAATATGCCGACCGAAAGCTGCGCGAGGGCGAACCGCCAGAACACGCGTACGGCTTGGCGGCCAAGCGCATGGCATGGCCGATCATCGCGTCGACTGCAACCACGCTGGCTGCCTTCGCCCCCCTACTATTCTGGCCCGGCATCTCCGGCGAGTTCATGAAGTTCCTGCCAATCACGCTCGTCGCGACCCTGACCGCGTCGCTGGCCATGGCACTTCTCTTCGTACCGGTACTCGGCGCTAACTTCGCAGTGGTCGCGCGTATTGTGATACGCATCGGCGCCGCCACCCTAGGCGCAATCATCGCGATCTCGATCATCATGGCTGTTTTGTCCGGGCTATTTGGCGATAGCGCCGTACCCGCCTATGCTCGCCCGGTGGCCGCGCTGGCTTTCGGTGCGATGGGCCTCATCGGCGGCTTCTGGATTGGCAGCCAGCTCGCCTCCATCGTCGACCGAAATCTCGCCAGCCCCCTATCTTCCACCGGCGCAACCAACAGCACGAACGGCGGCGACAGCATCATCGACTTGGCGGCCCTCACCGGTATCACCGCGAGGTATGTGGGTATCCTGCGTGCCGCGCTACGCCATCCGGTAATCATCCTGTCCCTAGCATTCGCGACCCTGATCGGGTCTTGGGTTCTATATGGCGCTCTCGGTAAGGGCGTGGAGTTTTTTCCCGATGTCGAGCCGAAACAGGCAGCAATCCAAATTCATGCTCGCGGCAATCTCTCGATCTCCGAGAAGGCCGCACTCGTCGGCGAGGTTGAGGACCGGATCCTGCAGCTTCAGGCCGAACGTGGCGAGTTCGATTCCGTCTATTCCCTGTCCGGAAATCCGAACCAGCGGAAGGAAGGTGTCGCCGAAGACGTGATCGGCACAATCAGCGTCGAGTTCGCGGATTGGGATCTACGCCGGTCGGCCGACGTAATCCTCGCCGATATCATTGCGCGATCGGGTGATCTCGCTGGCATTCTGGTTGCAACCCGTAAGGAAGAGGCCGGGCCGCCGGTCGGCAAACCGATCCAGGTTCAGCTCAGCTCTCGAGAACCGAATCTGTTGGAAACCGAGGTCGCGAAGGTGCGCGCCTTTATAGACACGCTGAAAGGGCTCAAGGACGTCGAGGACAGCCGGCCTCTCCCTGGGATCGAGTGGGCGATCAATGTCGAACGGGCCGAAGCGGCTAAGTTCGGCGCAGACATCACCACGGTCGGCAATGCCATCAAGTTCGTAACCAAAGGTATGAAAATCGCCGACTATCGGCCTGACGACAGCGACGACGAGATCGATATCGTCGCACGCTACCCCTATGACGATCGGACCATAGACCAGCTCGACAAGATACGCCTACAGACGGCTGAAGGGCTTGTGCCGATTAGCAACTTTGTCGAGCGAAAGGCAAAGCCCCGTATCGGACAATTGCGCCGGGTGGACGGGGTCCGCGTGATGACCGTACGTGCGGACGTTCAGCCCGGCGTGCTCGCAGACGACATGGTGCAGCAGATCCGTGCCTGGCTCGTCAACGCGGACATCGATCCGCGTGTAGAAGTCGAGTTCCGCGGCGAGGACGAGGAGCAGAAGGCCGCCCAGGCCTTCTTGCAGAAGGCGTTCGGCGTGGCCCTTTTCCTGATGGCGATCATCCTCGTCACCCAGTTCAACAGCTTCTATTCCGCCTTCCTGATTCTTTCAGCTGTCGTCATGTCCACGGTCGGCGTTTTGCTGGGCCTGCTGATCGTCGGCCAACCCTTCGGAATCGTCATGAGCGGTATCGGCGTGATCGCGCTAGCGGGTATCGTCGTGAACAACAACATCGTGCTTATCGACACCTTCGACCGGTTGCGAAAACACGTAGCGGACCCGCTCGATGCGATCCTAATGACGGGCGCGCAGCGTCTCCGGCCAGTGCTGTTGACAACCGTGACAACAGTTCTGGGGCTGCTGCCCATGGTGCTTCAGATCAACATCGATTTCGTGACACGCGAAATCAGCCAGGGCGCTCCGTCCACACAGTGGTGGGTGCAGTTGTCTACCGCAATTGTTGCCGGACTCAGCTTCGCGACGATCCTGACCCTGATAATCACACCGAGTGCGTTGATGCTGCGCGAGAACATCGTCGCGCGGCGCGCCAAACGAATAGCGCCGAAACTCAGCTAATTGGCGGACGGAATAACAAACACTTGACCAGGATAGATCAGATCCGGGTCGCGAATCTTGTCCTTGTTGGCTTCGTAGATAAGGGTGAACTGAAAGCCAGAGCCATAGCGCTTGCGTGCGATGCCCCAAAGGTGCTCGCCCGGCTGGATGATGATCACCTTACCCTCTGGAGCATCTGCCGGCGGCTCGACGCGTGCAAAGGGCAGCTCTGAACGCGCGATCACCGTTCCGTCCGCATGCACCTGATCAAGGCGCAACGTATAGTTACCGAGGGCAATCTCGCGTTGCAGCGTCAACTCCCAGTTACCATCCTCATCCGCCTCGGCGATGCCGACCAGCTTGTTGTCAAGATAGACGCGCAACGTCGCATTGGGCGCGGCGACGCCCGAGAGCCTCGTGCGGCCCTCCTCGTCGAAATCGATCCGGTCGACGGCGGCCGGCGCACCGGGGCGCTGCAGGACCTCTATCTTACCCCGGATACCCGCATTCGGAACCGCGACCGCAAGTGCATTGCCGCCGCCGGGCTCGGGCACCATCAGCGCGACGGCTCGGTCCGCGGTCAGTGGTTCCGAACCCACACATTCGGCAACAAGGGTGAGCTCGCGCGCACCGGGGCTCAGCACACCCTCGGGAACCAGCACCCATTCACCCGACCGATCGACGCCGGTGCGGCCCACCTCCGCATCGCCATCACGCACGATAATGGTGCAGCCGGGCATCGCGCGGCCGGCCATCACGACGTTCCCGTCCTTGTCGACGCGTACTACGTCGAAGCTGGGCCGAACCAGCGCCGTTGGCGCCGCCGCAGGTGTTTCAGGTGCAGGTTTGCTGATGTCAGTCTCTGCGCCCGGCGCGGTCGGTTCCGGCGTCTGGAAGAACAGAAACACACCGGCGATCATGGCCAACGCGAGAGCGCCAACGCTGCCGAACAGAAGTGAAAGGTTCAAAGGCCCTGTCCCGCAAGGTTTCTGTTATATAACCAAAGTATTACCCCAACCGATTCAACGCAATCGACAGGACTCAAGCATTGGCCAGCAACGAACCGCTTACCTCCATTTGCGTCTATTGCGGCTCGTCCGACAATGGGCCCGAAGCGCATCGCCGGATCGCGCGTGAACTGGGCCAGTTGATGGCAGCGCAGGGTATTCGCCTTGTCTATGGCGGCGGCCGCGCCGGTGTTATGGGCGCCATCGCCGATGCTGTGCTTGACAGCGGCGGCGAGGTTGACGGGATCATTCCGGACTTTCTAATGGATCGGGAGCACGGTCACCGCGGGATTACCCGGCTCGAAGTAGTGCCCACCATGCATGTACGCAAGGCCCGCATGGCAGAACTGGCCGATGCCTTCGTCATCCTGCCCGGAGGGCTGGGCACGCTCGAAGAGCTGTTCGAGATTGTCACCTGGCGACAACTAGGACTGCACGACAAGCCGATCGTCGCGATCAACCCTGATGGCCACTGGGATCACCTGGCGCACCTGCTTTCGCAACTGGTAGAGACCGGATATGCGCGGCCGGAGATCACCGCGCTCATCAGCTTCTTTAAAAGTGCGGAAGCCGCGCTTACGGCGCTAGCGGTGCACACCGATATCCGCGCCCAGCTGGAGGCCGACTACCCCTAGGTACTCCAAGGGGTGATTGCCTCTTTCAGCTTTGCATAACCGTCAAGGAAGCCCGGGCGGTCGCCCGCATAGACGTGGTCGAACGTATACAGGACCCCGTCGAGCCAGTTCTTTAGCTCGTCGTTGCCCGGGTTCGCATCGATATAGGCATCGCGGATCAAGACGAAGTGGATGCGCGGGTCGTAGGGCTGCTTGGTACCGCCGACCCACTCGTCGCCGTCGAGGAGACGCAGCAGCATCGCGTCGGCCGAACCAAGGGTTTGCTCATGGATAGGTGGGCCCGACATCCGGTGCATGACCGAGGTCATGTCGCGGCCATTGCCGGTCGTGTAGCCCATGTCGCGCCAAAGCGCGACGGTGTCGACGTCTTGACCCAGCTGGTCAGCAACACGCTTGCTGTAGGCGCGCAGCGGATCGGACACGTCGGCCAGCAGGTCGGTCAGCCGGTCGCCGTCTAGATCCGTCGCCAACACGACGCAGTCGCGCTGCTCGATCAGGTCCCACAGCAGGAGGCCGTAGTTAGTGTCGGCGATATGCTGCTCGATCCGGCCGCCCCAATTCTCCATGCCGTCCTTGAAGTCACCGGGCAGCAGGGCAACGATCCGGTCAACATTCTCCTTATGCTCCTCATAGGGGTCGACGGCGTATTTGCGTCCGACCTCGAACTTAGTGCCCTGCAGCATCCAAGCATGCAGGCCGGCATTGATTCCGTCCTCCATGGCCTGAGTCGGCTTCATCGCCACACGGCCGAGTTTACCGCTCTCGTGTACGATCTTGAGAAATAGACGGTTGGCATAGGCCATCTGGACGCCCGGCGAGTTCATCTCCGAATGTACGAGGCCGGTATCCGGGTCAACATTGAAAAGCGGGCGGTTCTGCGAGTAGGGCAGGCACGGCATGCAGCGTACAACGGTGACCGGACCATAGGGGCGCACATTGCAGTAGACACCTGCCTGGGTGCGCAGCGGCGCATTACCCGACTTACCCATCACAACCACGCGTGAGCCGTCGGCATCGTTCACATATGCGTCGCCCGCCGTCGACCACTTGATCGAGGTGCTGGGCAGGTTGCCGAACCAAGCCAGACATTCGAGTTTTGTATCGTGGCGATACTGGGACCACATGGGCACCGCATAGAAGGGCAGACCAAGGATATCGATCGCCGCAACCGTCCCCAAAAGCGCATAGGCATCGGTCATGGAATGGCCGACCGGGTTCACCCCACTGCTAAAATCGCCGCCCTGCCAGACCACCGCATCCGGATAGCCATCGGGCCGGACGTCGGAGGGCTCGTAGAGGGCCTCCAGAGTTCCGAACAGATCGCCACCATCGGCCTCTGTTCGTGCGATGGACATGAGATCGATCATTTTCGCCTCTTCTTCACTAACTGTCGGTGTGGATCGACCGTCGGACACAACACCGCAGGGCGCGGATCGCGGACGGTCTTTCGCGGGGCTTCTGTATGCTGCGAACGGGCCCTGCTGTAAAGGGCTGGACTACCTGTTCACGTGACGAATTGTTGAAAACCCAGCGAACTTAGGAATCGGCGTGAAGGGGTATGTGCAAAAAGACGCTACTTCTTAATCCCCTCTTCCCTCATCATCTGGCCCTTGGCGGACTGCTGGGGATTGGTGTTGCCTGAGCCAGAACAGCACCCGTGAGGGCGATGGACACGATGCCGGCGACAGCGAGAGAACGAATAATGGATATTGGTTTGTCTCCTGGTGGGACGTTGGTGAACACAGACGGTTACAACGCGACAAGCACACGTGGTGCGAAAACCATTCCAAACTTTTTCAAGTGTTTGACAATCAATACTATTTTCGGCTCAAACCGCGCATTGCGTCGTCGAGCCCCTCGATTGTGAGCGGATACATCCGCCCGTCGAAAATCTTGCTGACCATCCCGATCGATGGGAAGTAGCGCCAGCGGTCCTGCGACATCGGATTGAGCCAAGCGACGTGCGGGTAGGTCCGCACGAGCCTGCGGAGCCATGTCTCGCCGGCTTCTTCGTTCCAGTGCTCGACGCTCCCGCCGGGATGCGAGATCTCGTAGGGGCTCATCGTGGCGTCGCCCACCAGCACGAGCTTGTAGTCCGACGCATAAGTATGGAGCACGTCCCAGGTCGGGGTTCCGCCGGCGCGCCGGCGGCGGTTCTCGCGCCAGAGCGATTCATAGACGCAGTTGTGGAAGTAGAAGTATTCGAGATGCTTGAACTCGGTCCGCGCGGCCGAGAACAGCTCCTCGCACATGCGGATATGGGGGTCCATCGAGCCGCCCACGTCGAACATTAAAAGCACCTTCACGGCGTTGTGCCGCTCCGGAACCATCTTGATGTCGAGCCACCCGCCGTTGCGGGCCGTCGAGCTGATCGTGTCGTCGAGATCCAGTTCGTCTGCAGCGCCCTCCCGGGCAAAACGGCGCAGGCGGCGCAGCGCCACCTTGATGTTCCGCGTGCTAATCTCCACGTCGCCGTCGAGATCCTTGAACTCGCGCCGGTCCCAGACCTTCACGGCGGAATTGTTGCGGTTCCCTTCCTGGTCGATCCGCACGCCTTCCGGGTTGTAGCCCTGGGCGCCGTAAGGCGATGTGCCCTGGGTGCCGATCCACTTCTTTCCGCCCTGGTGCCGCCCTTTCTGCTCCGCGAGGCGCTCGCGCAGGGTCTCCATCAGCTTCTCCCAGCCGCCCATGGCCTCGATCTGGGCCTTTTCCTCGTCGCTAAGCTCGAGCTCACCCATCTTCCGCAGCCATTCTTCCGGGATCTCCGCCATCTCGTCGTCGAACTCGGGCGGCTCGAGACCGCGGAATACATAGCCGAACACCTGATCGAACTTGTCGATGTGCCGCTCGTCCTTCACTAGGAGGGAACGCGACAGATAGTAGAAGTCGTCAACGCTNAAGCGGGCGAGCCCCTGATCCACAGCGGACAGGAGATCCAAATACTCGCGCAGCGNCACCGGAATCTCGGCCCTTCGCAGCGTCTGGAAGAAATCTGCGAACATGGCCGGCCGGATCAGTTACCCGCGCGTTCNCGACGATTGAGAAACGCCAACCGCTCGAAGAGCTGCACGTCCTGCTCCGACTTGAGCAGCGCGCCATAAAGCGGCGGGATCAGCTTCGCCGGATCGTTGGTGCGCAACTCCTCGGGGTCGATGTCCTCGGCGACCAGTAGCTTGAGCCAGTCGAGGAGTTCCGATGTTGACGGCTTCTTCTTCAGGCCCGGCACCTCACGCAGGTCATAGAAGGACGTCAGCGCCTCGCGCAGCAGCCGTTTCTTGATCTTCGGGTGATGCACATCGACGATCCGCGTCATCGTGTCGGCATCGGGGAACGCAATGTAGTGGAAGAAACACCGGCGCAGAAACGCGTCGGGTAGTTCCTTCTCGTTGTTGGACGTGATGATCACGATCGGGCGATGCTTGGCCACGACCGACTGCTTCGTCTCGTAGACGTGAAACTCCATCCGGTCGAGCTCGAGCAGGAGATCGTTCGGGAATTCGATGTCCGCCTTATCGATCTCGTCGATCAGAAGCACCGGCCGCTCGGCGCTTTCGAACGCCTCCCAGAGCTTTCCGCGCACGATGTAGTTGGAGATATCGCGCACGCGCTCGTCGCCGAGCTGGCCGTCGCGCAGCCGCGCTACCGCGTCATACTCGTAGAGCCCGTGCTGGGCCTTGGTCGTGGACTTGATGTGCCACTCGATCAGCGGCGTCTCGAGCGCGTCCGCGATCTCGTGGGCGAGCACCGTCTTTCCGGTGCCCGGCTCGCCCTTTACGAGTAGCGGCCGTTCCAGCGTGATCGCCGCGTTGACCGCGATCTGCAGATCGTCGGTCGCGACATAGGACTTCGTGCCTTCGAAGTGCATGTTCTTCCCCCGCGGTTAGGCCGACAATTCGTCGTTCAGCGCCGCTTCGATCGCCGCAAGCGCGGCTTCGGTTTTCGATGGGTCAGGGCCGCCGCCCTGGGCCATGTCCGGCCGGCCGCCACCGCCTTTTCCGCCCAGTTCCGCGACGCCGATTCGCACCAGATCGACGGCACTGAAGCGCTTGATTAGATCGGACGTGACGCCGACGACGATCGATCCCTTCCCGTCATAGGCATCCGCGACGGCAACGACGCCCGAGCCGATGCTGCTCTTAATGTCGTCGACCAGGCTCTTAAGCTCGCGCGGCGGGACGTCATTCAGCGCGCGGGCAGCGAATGTGATGCCGCCAATATCCTTGGAGGCATCCCTCGCACCCGCACCGTTGCCGGCGCCCGCGGCGAGCTTACGGCGGGTCTCCGTCAGTTCGCGCTCGAGCTTCTTGCGCTCCTCAAGGAGCTGCCCGACTCGTTCCGGCACTGCATCCGGTGTGGTCCGCAGGGCCTCGGCAGCCTCGCGCAGCAGCCGGTCCTGGTTTTCCAGATAAGCGCGCGCGTCCGGGCCGGTCAGCGCCTCGATCCGGCGTACGCCGGCAGACACCGCACTCTCGGAGATGATCTTCACCAGGCCTATATCTCCGGTGCGCCGGACATGGGTGCCACCGCACAGCTCGACCGAATAGGCTGCCCGTTTGCCGTCGTCGTTCACGGCACCACCCATGGCCACGACCCGTACCTCGTCGCCGTACTTTTCGCCGAACAGCGCCAGCGCGCCCGCCCCGATGGCCTCATCCGGCGTCATGAGGGTCGTGCTAACGGGCGCGTTCACCGCGACCCGGTCGTTGACCACGGCCTCGACGGCGGAAATCTCGTCCGCGTCCATGGGCTTGGTGTGGGAGATGTCGAAGCGCAACCGGTCGGGTGCCACCAGCGAGCCCTTCTGGGCGACATGGGCGCCCAGCTCGCCGCGCAACGCCTCGTGCAATAGATGGGTCGCGGAATGGTTGGCGCGCAGCCGGTCGCGGCGCATGACGTCGATACGCAACTCGACCACGTCGCCGATGGCAAGCGGCTTGCCATCGACCTTTGCGAGGTGAACGTGCATGTCGCCCAGTTTCTTCTGGGTATCCCGGACGGTGATCTCGGTTCCGTTCGCGCCGAACATGACTCCGGCATCACCCATCTGACCGCCGGATTCCGCGTAAAACGGCGTCTGGTTGACGATCACCGCCGCATCCACACCGGGCTCGGCGGTCTCGACCCGGGCGCCGTCGACGACGATCGCAACGACCTTTCCCTCGGCCGTATCCGTGTCGTAGCCGAAAAACTCGGTCGCCCCGGTTTCCTCACGGATGTCGAACCAGACCTCCTCGGTCGCTGCGTCTCCCGATCCGGACCAGGCGCGGCGCGCCGCCGCCCGCTGTTCTGCCATGGCCGCATCGAACCCAGCGGTATCGACAGCACGCCCCTGGCCCCTGAGGATGTCTTCGGTCAAATCCAGCGGGAAGCCATAGGTGTCGTACAGGCGGAACGCGACGTCTCCGGAAAGGGCCGCGCCGTCGCCGAGTTTTTTCGTCTCGTCCTCGAGGAGCCGCAGGCCGCGCTCGAGAGTCTGCTTGAAGCGCTCCTCCTCGAGGCGGAACGTCTCGGTGATAAGCGGCTGCGCGTGCCGCAATTCCGGGAATGCGTCGCCCATGGCCGACACGAGCGCCGGCACCAGCCGATGCATCAGGGGTTCGCAGCAGCCCAGAAGATGCGCGTGCCGCATCCCGCGCCGCATGATCCGGCGCAGCACATAGCCGCGGCCCTCGTTCGACGGCAGCACGCCGTCCGCCATCAAGAACGAACAGGCTCGCAAGTGATCTGCGATGACCCGGTGGCTGACCGCACCCTCGCCGTCGGGATCCACGTTTGCTGCATGCGCCGAGGCCTCGATCAGGCCACGCATCAGGTCGATGTCGTAGTTGTCGTGCTTGCCCTGGAGCACCGCGGCGATGCGCTCGAGACCCATGCCCGTGTCGATCGACGGCTTCGGCAGTTCCTCTCGCAGCTCCGCATGCAACTGCTCGTACTGCATGAACACCAGGTTCCATATCTCGATGAAACGGTCGCCATCTTCGTCGGGGCTGCCGGGCGGTCCCCCGGGAATCCTATCGCCATGGTCGAAGAAGATTTCGGAACACGGACCGCACGGGCCGATGTCGCCCATAGCCCAGAAATTATCGTGAGTCGCGATCCGGATGATCTTTTCTTCGGGCAGGCCCGCGATCTTTTTCCACAGATCGAAAGCCTCGTCGTCATCGGCGTAGACGGTGGCCAGCAAACGTTCGGGGGGCAGGCCGTATTCCCTAGTGATCAGGTTCCACGCCAGCTCGATGGCGTGTTCCTTGAAATAGTCTCCGAACGAGAAGTTGCCCAGCATCTCAAAGAAGGTGTGATGACGTGCCGTGTAGCCGACATTCTCGAGGTCGTTGTGCTTGCCGCCGGCGCGCACGCATTTCTGCGACGTTGTCGCCCGGCTGAAGTCCCGTTTCTCCGTGCCCGTGAACACATTCTTGAACTGCACCATGCCGGCGTTGGTGAACAGCAGCGTAGGGTCATTATGCGGTACCAGGGGTGATGAATTGACGATCTCGTGCCCGTCCTGAGCGAAATAGTCGAGAAATGCGGTGCGAATGTCGCTAGTGGTTGCCATATCTGCCGAGGCCGGTCGAAACGAAGTGCGGTGGCGGTTTTACCGCGCGCCCAGGGACGTGTCGAGGCCGGTGGGGCGCGCTTCACCCACAGGCGTGCGCCTACAAACAGGGGCCCGCCCGATTCCGAAAGAGCCCCTGATTTTTAAGCAGCAACACGGCGGTTGCATGTTCGCGTGGCGGGAAGCCTAGTCGCCTTCAGAGGGTGCCGGCGCCGAGCCGTCCCCGTCGTCTTCCTTGAAGTCCTCGGGGTTGCCCATCATCGCCTCGGAAATGAGGCCCGCATTAGCGCGAATCTTGTGCTCGATCTCCGTCGCGATCTCGGGGTTCTCCTTGAAGAAGGTTTTGGCATTCTCGCGCCCCTGGCCGACGCGCTCGTCGCCATAGGAGAACCAGGCGCCGGACTTATCAACGACCCCAGCTTGAACGCCCAGGTCGAGCAGTTCGCCCATCTTCGAGACGCCCTCACCGTACATAATATCGAATTCGACCAGTTTGAATGGCGGCGCGAGCTTGTTCTTGACAACCTTCACACGCGTTTGATTACCGACCACCTCGTCGCGGTCTTTAAGCGAACCGATGCGCCGGATGTCGAGGCGGACCGACGCATAGAATTTCAACGCATTGCCGCCCGTCGTCGTCTCAGGGCTGCCAAACATGACGCCGATCTTGTGACGAATCTGGTTGATGAAGATGACCGTCGTGTCAGAACGCGCGATCGAACCAGTAAGCTTACGCAGCGCCTGGCTCATCAGCCGAGCATGCAG
>PBPM01000004.1 GCA_002724635.1 Rhodospirillaceae bacterium | reverse complement strand
CCAGCCGGCGATCCCAGCACCAACCACGAAGCCGAACAGATATCCGGCCGAAGGCCCGTGCAATACCTCCACGCCAGACACCCCGTTTGCGAGGAGGGGAAGCCCGGCGGCCCCGCCCCCGAGATAGACGATCATCGCTATGGGTCCCCATACCGGCCCCATCCACATTCCCGTCATGATGACCACCAGTGTCTGCAGGGTCTGGGGTACGGGTGCCCCTGGAACAGGGATCGAGACACGCGCGGCGAACGCAACGGCCGCGGCCACAAGAACGAGATTCGCGAGCAGGATGACCGGCGACGGGCGCTCGCCCGGGTCAATCGCGAACCAGCGCTGGTGTCGGGAGCCTGGGATCATGAGGGAAGGTAGGCGCCAAGAGGCATGTCGCGCACCACACAACAGTGCTGGCACGAACGCTATGTGAACCGGCTGGCCATACCACCAGGTGCCGGCCCCTTCATGAGACGATGGAGCACACTGGTACGACCTCGCAACAGGTGAAGCCCGCGCCGACACCGAAGTCTCTGCGGTCGATCTGGAGCTCAGCCTGGAAGCTGGCGGCCTCCGTAGCTCTCCCGAGCATTTCCCGCATCCCGGCCGGGATGTTCGTTATCCCGGGAATACGGACGGGTCGTTCGACCACGCGCGTCACACCCTTATTCTTCGTCATGAATCTCCGCGCGCATTGGGCCCTGTCGTTGGTGGCATGGACGGCGGTCGTCGTCGGGCTGGCCACTCCGGCCGAGGCTCAGACTCAACAGCAGCCCCCTTCCCCCTCGATCGCTGAGGTGACCCACACCCCCGAGGGGGCGGCGACCCTCTTCCTTCGAGCCATTCGGGCGATTCGCTGGGGAGCCGCCGCGCAGCTCTTGCACGACACGACTCTGGAGCGATTCCACTTCACCGTGACCACGATCGCCAACGGCGACCAAAGCGGTGAACTCGGAGCGTACCTCGTCCAGACCGATTCGGCTGGATTAGCCGCCCTGGACCCAACCGAGATCTTCGATCGCGCAATCGGTGCCGTGATCGACGACATGCCAGGCCTCATGCATGCCCTGTACGATCGAGACGACGACGTGATCGGGAGCGTCGACGAAGACCCGGAGACCTCACATACAGTCTACCGCACGACGGCGCGTATCAGCGGTGCCGTACCTGAAGTGAAGGTCATGCAGCTCGCGGCCACTCCGTCCGGTTGGAGGGTCGTCTGGAGCGACGAGCTCGAGGTCATCCAGGCCGCGTTGTACGGCGTCGGACGCTGAGCACGGCCTGCTACGAGCGGGTTACGTCGCCACAACTGTCTACTCGATAGGCGGTACCGCCTCCATCAGGAGCCCGAAGGCTTCCTCGAGCGCATCGGCGCCCGGGCCGGAGCCCGTGTACTTGCCGAGGCGGACCACCACGAGCCCGTGGGTCGGGATGATCGTCGTGCTCTGACCACCCGCCCCGAGCATCCGGTACGCCGTGTCCGGGATTCCGAGTCCGCCTTCGCCGTTGACCCAGAAGAACGCTCCTCCATACACACGACGGCCGTCGGCATCCCATGCGGGCGCGACGGATGACGCGTATTCGACATAGCCCTCCGGGAGGATCCTCTCTCCATCCCAAACGCCGTCCTGCAGGTAGAGGTTTCCGAGGCGGGCCCAGTCGCGGGCCGGCATGAAGGCAAGCCCCTGACCCAGGAAGTTGCCGTACAGATCCGTCTCGATCAGGCCGTCACGGATGCCGATCCGATCGAAGAGGTGCTGCTGGGGAAACGAGTGGTAGTCCATACCCGCACTCTCGGCCCCGAGGCGGACGAGGTAGCTGGCCAGAACCGGATCGGTATTGCGGTAGCGACCGATCGTGTTCGGCGGCCACTGCTGCGGCCGGGTCGCGGCGTACTCGTAGGAGTTCACCGTGCCCGTGTACAGGTAGAAGTGGTCGGCGTACAGGTCTGCGTTATAGTCGGGGTCGGACGGGGCGTTGATTCGGATTCCGCTGGACATGCGCATGATGTCGCCGATGCGAATCTCCTGACGCGGGTCACCCTCGCCCTGCCACTCCGGTATAGGCGCGCGCTCCCAGAGATCGTAGACGCCCTGCTCGATCAGGACGCCCATGAGCGTCCCTGTCAGGCTCTTGGTCATCGACCAGCTTTCGAGCGGCGTGTGGATGTCCACGCCCTCGTCGTAGCGTTCGCCGAGGATCCGGCCGTTGTACGTCACGACGAATCCGAGCGTGCGGGCCTCAGGTGGGCCGAAGCCGGCATCGAGTGCCTGCTCGACCTTGTCCATGTCGACTTCGGCAGGCCACGGATCGTCGGGCAGCACATCCCCCATGGGCCACGGCGTCGTCTCTGCAGGAGGAAGATTCCGCTCGACCTCCGACGGNGTGAAGAGGACCTCCGTCTCGCCGATGGGATGGGCGACACAACCCTGGTTCGCGTANCGTTGTGCGGTCCGGGTGACCCCATCCGGCANTGTCAGCGAAACCATCTGGCGNTCGTAGTCGATCACGGTATCGACCACATGCTGGCGCTCNTCGAACGGCGAAATGAATCCNCCCACGTTCGCCGCCNCGTCGNCGGCGTCGAGTCCGGTGATGAAGACACCCGAACACAGGATCTTCGCAAATCCAGCCGTCTGGTGGTGGAGCGCCTCGCCCGGCGGCGGCACGTACTCGGTATCGAGCTCGTACGCCGCAGCCCTCGCGATGACCTGCTCTGCCGACCCATCGCTTGTCGGGAACCCCTCCATGTCCTCGCCTCCGCAGCCAACCAGTAGTGTTGCGGCTCCGAACCCGAAGGCGAGCGTCCGCGTGAAATGCGTCATATGTCGATCCATTCGACGTGTACGTAACCCGTTACTCCACCCCACGCCGGACAACGTGGGGTGTCGCGGGTGCAACCGACAAGACGGAGCAGGTCCGTTCTTGCATGACGCAGGTCTCGCACAAACGCCCGCCCAACTGCACCTTCCTCCCTCTCGCATCGATGATACAGCACGAACGTTGGATCCGACCCGCTTCAACCCGGCCACATTACACATGCCCCAGCAGCACACCTCTCTCTCGCATCTTTCTATCGCTCTGGGCGTGCTCACCCTCGCCACGGGAATGACGATCCCGACCAATATCGAAGCTCAGGTACCGGAGGCGTCCGCTCAGATCGCGGGTGCGCTTCAAGCGGCACCGGCGATGGAACGGGACGATGCCACGGTCTTCGGATTCCTCGCGGACGGGTCCATGACGACCCTGCGCGACGGTGGTGGGCTGATCTGCCTCGCCGACGATCCAAACCGCGAGGGATGGAGCGTCGCGTGCTATCACGACTCGCTCGATCCGTTCATGGCCCGGGGGCGGGAACTCCGTGCCGAGGGTGTCACGGATTCCGGCGAACTCGCGCAGCGCCGCTGGGCAGAAGCGGACGCCGGAACGCTGTCGATGCCGGAGGAGCCGGCGATGCTGTACGTGATGACTGGTGATGGCTTCGACTCCGGCACGAACACGGTCGAGAACGCCTTCACCCGCTGGGTCATCTACACCCCGTGGGCAACGATTCAATCTACGGGCTTGCCGGCCCAGCCCACCGCTCCAGGCGCTCCATGGCTCATGTTCCCGGGTACCGCCGGTGCCCACATCATGATCACGCCACCCTCGCCGAGCACGGGCAACTAACCAGGCCATCCTGCTGACGGTCGCTCCCGTCACCTCAGTTCGAAGTTCGGACCTCGAACAAACCCGATCCTCTGGTCCGATCGGCCACGATTCGACGGGCTTCCTCAATCTCGTCGGCCGGAATCAGGACCTCGAAGCGAATGTCCTGACCAAAGACTTCATCGACCAGGATCCACTCCTGCTCGGCAACAAGTCGCTGGACAGAGTCGACATCCGGATACCCCACCGTGAGCCCTACAGGGTGCCGATCGACCTTCTTTTCCCGGGGCATCTCTTCGAGCGATAGTACTACACCCCCGGAGTACGCTCGGCTCAGTCCACCCGTACCGAGATTGATACCCCCGTAGTAGCGGGTCGACACTGCCACGATCTCGCCGACCCCCGAATGCAGGAGTGCGGTCAGCATGGGGCGGCCGGCGGTACCATGAGGCTCACCGTCATCACTCATCCCGATACGAGCGGTGCTGCCAGGAGGACCGGCCACGAATGCCCAGCAATGGTGTGTTGCGTCCGGAAATTCCTCACGCACCGCCTGGATGAATGCGTGAGCCGCATCCACGTCCGGTGCATGTGCCACGGTGGTGAGGAAACGGCTTCGCTGTACGACCTCCTCGACCCGGTGCACGCGCGCGGGAATGAGATAACGAACAGGCGCAGTCACGTACTCGCGCTCACGCGTGACGGCCCTGGGTGTCGACCGCCGAACGCAATCCTTCGGGCCGAAGCTGCCGATCGAGGGCCCCGCCCAGCTTCGCGCTGATGTCGGCCAGTGCTTCGACGTCGGCGAGCGTGCTGCGGAAGTTGACCACGCACATCCGAAGTGCGTAGACGTCCCCGAGCACAGCATTGGACACGAAGGCCTCTCCGCCCTTCTCCATACGCGCCTGGATCCCTTGGTTGAGTTCGTTGAGATACGCCGCGACTTCAACTTCGGCGGCGCGACTACGAAGATCTTCCGGGACATATCGATAGGTGGTGATGCTCAACTCAGTCCCGAATGCCTCAAGCTCGGGTCGCGCCACAGCGATGTCGTAGAAGCGCTGAGCCAGTTCGATGTCCTCGGTGATCATGCGCACGTACCCGGCACGACCCGCCTGCTTGAGCTGCATCCACACCTTGAGCGCCCGGAAACCACGAGAATTCTGGATGCCACGCTCGAAGTAGTTCTTCGCCTCTTGCTGGAAGTAGTAGTACTCCGGCTGATATGAGAACGCCGCCAGCAACGCGGAGGGATCGCGTACGAGGGCACACCCGGCCTCGAGCGTCGTGTACATCCACTTGTGTGGGTCCAACGCCAGAGAGTCGGCAAGCGCAATAGCCCTCAGTTCGTCCGGGGCATTCGGTACGCACGCAGCAAACGCGCCGTACGCACCGTCGACGTGCATCCAGAGATCGTACGTATCACAGAGATCGCGAATGGCCGGGAGATCATCTACGGCACCCGTGGAGACCGAGCCACACGTTCCGACGACCATGAACGGCCTGT
>PBPM01000003.1 GCA_002724635.1 Rhodospirillaceae bacterium | reverse complement strand
ATTTAAAGGAAAGCCATTACTCTGTTTTTGATTGTGCCACAAAATGCGGAAGGTATGGCGAGCGATTCATTCGTCCAGAGGCACATATTGAGATGATGGCTGCAGCACAACCCTTTCTTTCAGGAGCTATTTCTAAAACAATCAATATGCCCAACGACGCAACCCTTCAAGATGTAGAAAATGCCCATATGCTTAGTTGGAAGCTAATGCTCAAGGGAACAGCGGTTTATCGTGACGGCTCAAAGCTCAGCCAGCCGCTACAGTCCCAGTTGCTGGCCGATGATGGGGCGGATGCGGAGGACGCGCTGGACGAGCTGCTAGACGCGCCGAACGGACGCCGCGCGGAGATCGTCGCCGAACGGATCGTCGAGCGCGTAATCGAGCGCGAGGTGGACCGCCAGAAGCTGCCGCACCGACGCAAGGGATACACCCAGAAGGCAATCGTCGGTGGGCACAAGGTCTATATTCGCACCGGTGAGTATGACGACGGCTCTTTGGGCGAGGTCTTCCTCGACATGCATAAGGAAGGAGCGGCCTTCCGCTCGCTAATGAACAACTTTGCCATCGCGGTTTCTATTGGCCTGCAATACGGCGTGCCGCTCGAGGAATTCGTGGACGCCTACACCTTCACCCGCTTCGAGCCCTCGGGACCGGTTGAGGGGAACGAGGCCATCAAGATGGCCAGTTCGATCCTCGACTATATTTTCCGCGAGCTGGCGATCAGCTATCTGGGCCGCAACGATCTGGCCCATGTGGAAATCGACGACCTCGAGCCAGACACGATGGGCCGGGGCGAGTCCGACGACGGCCTGCCGCCGAGCGCCAGCAAGCTGACGGAGTCAGTGATCAGCACGGGTTATGTGCGCAAGAACACCCTGTCGGTGATCGAGGGCGGCCTGCATGAAATCGAGCCGGTCAACCAAGCGGCGCAGGCCACGGCCGAGGCAACCGGGACTGACGGCATACCGACGGGCGAGACCGAACCGGTCGTCACCCCTATGGGAACGCAGAAGGGGCAGCAACTCGATCTGGAATATGTGGTTCAGGAAGAACGCTCCATGCGTATTCGCCAAGCCCGCCTGCAGGGCTATGAGGGCGACGCCTGCACCGAATGCGGCAACTTCACGCTCGTGAGGAACGGAACATGTCTCAAATGCGACACCTGTGGCGGAACCAGCGGGTGTAGCTAAGGAATTCGGGCCGGGTCGGACCCCATTGGCCTGAATGGTCGGCCCCGCGCCAGTCCGCTTGGCGCAGGGTCAAACTCTCCTCCCTGACCTCCGGGGTGTGCAAAGGTAGGCGCACCCCGGTTTTTTTGCCGGATTGTGGCTTCTGCGCCAGCCAAAGCGAATTTGCAACCCTCGGCTTGGGTCGAAAGCCTCATCCGGTTACCGGCTTCGTTTAAATTGTCTGTTATAGCCGTCACGGTACGCTCCATATCGGCGCAACTACCGATCTCGTAGGGCGCATTCACGAACACAAACTCCGCGCGGAATCGGGGTTTGCCGCACGTCATGGCCGAGACCGATTGGCCTACTTCAAGACGTTATAGGTCATGCCATTGGCAATTGAGCTGCGAAAAGGCCGAAAGCCCGAAAGCGCGACTGGAAACTGCGGCTGATAGAAACCGCCAATACGCATTGGAGTGGTCTTTACTACAGACTATCCGGGCGAGCCCAACCCAACGCTGCTGCCATATCCAGAATAGACTGGAATCAATGGATGACTGCCGACGAAGGTATGACGAACAAGCTTGTGTCTCCGCACGCAAACACGCTCGTCATTCCTGCCGAGACAGGGACCCATTGCCACGGAGCTATCCGAGCGCACATAACTGATCGTTGCCATTCAAAAATGGAGCAAACCATTTCCGAGGAGTCCCAAACATGACCGGCACCATCGACGCCCGCCTCGCCGAACTCGGCATCGAACTGCCGCCCGCCAGTGCGCCAGCGGGAAACTACGTCCCGACGGTCCAGACCGGGAATCTCTTGTTCATCTCGGGCCAGGTCCCAATTGTCGACAGCGCCCCGTCGTTCATCGGCCGGCTCGGTGCAGAACTCGACGTCGAGACCGGCGTCGCGGCTGCCAGGACTTGCGCCCTCGCGCTCATCGCCCGAGCCAAGGTCGCGCTCAACGGTGAGCTCGACCGAGTGCAACAGGTAGTCAAGCTCACGGGTTTCGTCGCCGCAACCCCGGAGTTCACTGAACATCCAAAGGTCGTGAACGGCGCGTCGGACCTGTTCGCAGACGTCTTTGGCGATGCGGGCCGGCACGCTCGCGCGGCGGTCGGCATGGCCTCCCTCCCCCTAGGGGTCGCGGTCGAGGTCGAGGCGATCCTCGAGATCGCCTGACGCGCGGGCACGCGATGGCCTACATCACGGCAACGCACACGGACACGGTCCCGCGCCGCCCGATACGCCCGGCGGCGACCGGCGCCTCGTATTCGCCATCGCGGCCAACGTAATGCTCACGTTGGCCCAGACCATCGGCGGCTTGCTGTCGGGCAACCTTGCGCTGGTGGCTGACTGATTCTCGATTGGCCATTCGACCCTCGAATTCGAGTTTCATACGGCCAACACGCCGGATCCGTAAGCGCCGCTTGGTGCGGCCGCCCCCAACCGGTAGACTGGGCCCATGCCCGACGGTGACACAGCAGTTTCTGCCCGCGTTGTAGAGGACATCGCGAACATACCGCCCGACACATGGGCGCGGCTCGTGGGCGACGGCAACCCGTTTGTCAGTTACCCCTTCCTGCTCGCTCTGGAGGAGACCAACTGTACGTCGAACGAGGCCGGCTGGTTGCCCCATCACTTGGTGATCGAGGGGGCCAATGGCGAGATCATCGCCGCCGCGCCACTCTATCTGAAGAGCCATTCTCAGGGCGAGTATGTATTCGACCATGGCTGGGCCAATGCATGGGAACGCGCGGGCGGGCGCTACTATCCGAAGATGCAAGTGGCCGCGCCATTCTCGCCCGTCAGCGGGCCGCGTCTCCTGACAGGTGACGGACCGGGCGCGGATAATGCGCGGCTAACGCTGCTGCACGGTCTGGAGACGGTCTGCCAGAAGCTTGAACTCTCCTCGGTTCACGTCACCTTCTGCACCGAGCATGACTATGAGGTGATGGGCCTCGCCGGCTGGATTCAACGGTTAGGGCGCCAATTCCACTGGCATAACCGAGACTATGAGACCTTCAACGACTTCCTCGCCGCACTGACCAGCCGCAAGCGCAAGATGATCCGCAAGGAACGCCGCCACGTCGCCGATCAGGGAATCTCCGTCCGGTCGCTGTCGGGCGACGATATCAAGCCCCATCACTGGGATGCCTTTTATCAGTTCTACGTGGACACCTATGACCGCAAGTGGGGCTATCCTTACCTTACGCGGGAGTTTTTCGAGGCGGCTCAGGACCGGATGGGCGATCGGATCGTTCTTGTTATGGCCGACATGGAGGGGCTACCCGTGGCGGGGGCCCTCAACCTGCGTGGCGCCGACGCGCTCTACGGCCGTAATTGGGGTTGCCTGGGCGAATACCAATTCCTGCACTTCGAGGCCTGCTACTATCAGGCGATCGAATTCGCCATCGACAACCACCTAGACACCGTCGAGGCAGGCACACAGGGCCCTCACAAGATTCAGCGCGGCTATGAGCCGGTGCAGACCTACTCGGGCCACTTCATACCCAATGGCAGCTTCCGAGACGCGGTCGAGCGCTTCTGCCGCGAGGAAGAGCGCGAGGTGAAATGGGAGATCGAGAACTATGCGGACCATCTGCCCTACCGGCAAGCGAATTGATCCGGTCAATAGCCGCTCCTCCATGAACACGCTGACCGGGGCGGGGGCTTAGTCTTTAAAGGGGTCGATCTCGCGAAAGCCAGGGCTGAGGTAAAGCGCGGTCGGGTCGGGCTGGCGCACACCCGTCTCGAGGCGGAGATACGGCAGTCCTTCGGCCCGTGTATCCAGCTCCGCAAGCAGACACCAGCCGATCCCGCGCCCATGTCAACAGCATGTAGTGGGCTGGTTAAACCAGCAATACGCGATGAAGTTGCTTGCCGACTATAGCGATGGTGGATCGGAGTTGCGTAATCGTAGTCTTGGCGGCTCAACCCACCGCCAATATGCTACTTCTCGACGAGCGCGGGTTCCTTCTCGCCGCCACCGTCCGACTTTGGCGTCTTGCCCTTGCGCTTCGGCTTGCCCGAGCCGCCCTTGCCGCCGGATGGCTTGTCCGGTGCGAGGTCGAAGGTCAGCGCGTTATCCTTGACGCCTACCCTGACCGTGCCGCCCTTGACTAGTTCGCCGAAGAGCAGCTCCTCGGCGAGCGGCTGCTTCAGGCTCTCCTGAATCACCCGTGCAAGTGGGCGTGCGCCGAACAGCGGGTCATAGCCCTTCTTCGCGAGCCAGTCGCGCGACGCCTCGTTGAGCTCGATCGTGACGTTCCGGTCGTCGAGCTGGGCCTCGAGCTGGATCACGAACTTGTCGACCACGTTGCCCATAACATCCGGCGACAGGTTGTTGAAACCGATGACCGCGTCGAGGCGGTTGCGGAACTCCGGCGTGAACAGGCGGTTGATTGCTTCCTCGTCGTCGCCCTCGCGCACGCCCGATCCGAAGCCCATGGCGGGCTTTGCCATGTCCGCGGCGCCGGCGTTGGTCGTCATGATCAGAATGACGTTGCGGAAGTCGACATTCTTACCGTTGTGGTCGGTCAGCTTTCCGTAGTCCATCACCTGCAGCAGGATGTTGAACAGGTCGGGATGGGCCTTCTCGATCTCGTCGAGCAGCAGCACCGAATGGGGGTGCTGGTCCACCGCGTCGGTCAGGAGGCCGCCCTGGTCGAAGCCGACATAGCCCGGCGGCGCACCGATCAGACGCGAGACCGAGTGGCGTTCCATGTATTCCGACATGTCGAAGCGGGTCAGTTCGACCCCGAGCGACATGGCGAGCTGGCGCGCCGCCTCGGTCTTGCCGACACCTGTCGGGCCGGAGAAGAGATAGGTGCCGATGGGCTTCTCGGGTTCGCGCAGGCCCGCACGCGCGAGCTTGATCGCGCTCGCGAGTGCCGTCAGAGCCTTGTCCTGGCCGAAGACCATGGTCTTGAGGTCACGCTCGAGGTTCTCGAGCGCCGTCTTATCGTCCCGACTAACGGTCTTCGGCGGGATGCGAGCGATCTTCGAGACCACCGCCTCGACGTCCTTCACCCCGACCGTCTTCTTGCGCTTCGACGGCGCGAGCAGCGACTGGGCCGCACCTGTCTCGTCGATCACATCTATCGCACTGTCGGGCAGCTTGCGGTCGCTGATGTAGCGCGCGGAGAGCTCGACTGCCGCGCGGATCGCCTGCTCGGTGTAGCGAATTTCGTGATGCTTCTCGTAATACGGCTTCAGGCCGCGCAGAATCTTCACCGCGTCCTCGACCGAGGGCTCGTAAACGTCGATCTTCTGGAACCGGCGCACCAGCGCCCGGTCCTTCTCGAAGTAGTTGCGGTATTCCTTGTAGGTGGTCGAGCCGATGCAACGCAGCTTGCCGCTGGCCAGCGCAGGCTTGAGCAGGTTCGACGCATCCATCGCGCCGCCCGACGTAGCACCCGCGCCGATCACGGTGTGGATTTCGTCGATGAACAGAACCGCGCCCTCGGTCTCCTCGAGCTCGGCCATGACGGCCTTGAGACGTTCCTCGAAGTCGCCGCGGTAGCGCGTGCCGGCGAGGAGCGAGCCCATGTCGAGCGCGAAGATGGTCGCGTCTGCCAGCACCTCGGGCACCTCGCCCTCGACGATGCGCTTGGCGAGCCCCTCGGCGATGGCCGTCTTGCCGACGCCGGGATCGCCCACATAGAGCGGATTGTTCTTGGTCCGCCGGGCGAGAATCTGGATCGTCCGCTCGACCTCGAGCTCGCGCCCGATCAGCGGATCGATATCGCCGTCCCCGGCCTTCCGGTTAAGGTTGACGCAGTAGGCGGTCAGCGCCTCCTGGCCCTTCTTCACCACTGTCTCGCCGTCGAGCTCGTCCTCTTCCGCGCCGCGCACGGCCCGTCTGTCCTCCTGTTCCGACACCTTGGCGATGCCGTGAGAGATATAGTTCACCGCGTCGAGGCGAGTCATCTCCTGCTGCTGCAGGAAGTAGACCGCGTGGCTTTCGCGCTCGGAGAAGATGGCAACCAGGACGTTCGCGCCCGTAACCTCCTCGCGGCCCGACGACTGAACGTGGATCGCCGCGCGCTGGAGCACGCGCTGGAACCCGGCCGTCGGTTTGGGTTCCTCGGTACGGCTGGTGATCAAGCTCGAAAGTTCCTCATCGATATACTGGGACAGGTCGCGGCGCAGATGATCCATATCGACGCCACAGGCTCGCAGAACTAAGACCGCATCCTGATCCTCGGTCAGCGACAACAGAAGATGCTCGAGCGTGGCATATTCATGATGCTGCTCTTTGGCGAGCGCCAGCGCACGATGCAACGATTGTTCTAGGTTCTGAGACAGCATTTGCGAAGTTACCTTCCGCGTCGGGGCTTCGTCGTCCGGTTCAACATCAAATAGACGCTCGTCAGTCCTTTTCGAGGGTGCATTGCAGCGGATGCTCATGCTTGCGAGCAAAATCCATAACCTGCGTAACTTTGGTTTCCGCCACCTCATAAGTAAAGACGCCGCACACCCCGACCCCTTTCTGATGGACGTGCAGCATGATCTTGATGGCCTCCTCATGCTGCTTCTCGAAGAAGCGCTCAAGGGTCATCACAACGAATTCCATGGGCGTGTAGTCGTCGTTCAGCATCAAGACCTTGTACATCGACGGTTTCTTGGTCTTGACGCGGGTCCTTGTCGCAATCCCGGTGCTGTGGTCGCCGCCACCGCCGATCGCATCATCCGAATCGTCGACCGACGCCCGCGACGCGAAATCGGAAATCAAGGGCAAGGTGTTGAGACTGCTTAACATCTTCCGCTCAGGCACGCTTTTGGATCGACATCTCATTCTAGCGAAACCCGGAAGCTTCGTGAATGCGTGCAACGCACTTATTTCGGTAACTGCGTCTGGAGACAACAGAAGACAAGGCGCCAAAATGGAGACGGCCCGACCAGAAATTCTGGGCCGGGCCGTCAAAACGCCTGCGCAAAGGGAGGAGAGTTACGCGGCGAGAGGCTTGGCAAAAGTCTCAACGGCCTTGTTGAGGCGTTCGTTGAGCGGCTGCGCAGCTTCGTTCGAAACCTGAACCGACAGGTCCTGAAGCTTGGCCGATTTGGCGACGAAGTTATCATAGGCGGCCTTTACGAGCTTGGCCTGCAGGTCCATGAACTCCTGCTGGTTCTTCATCGCGCCTAGTTTCTGGGCGGCCTGGATATTTGCCTCGATGGTCTGCTCCGCATAGGCGGTAAATTCCTTGCCGACGATCTCAAAACCCTTGGCAACAATATTGCCCGAGATTAGCACCGCCTCAGCGGTCTCGCGGCTGAAGTCATTCAGCTGATCGATGTTATTGATTGCGGCCTTCTGCGCCTTGTCCATCTGCTCACGAGCGGTGGCATAGAACTGCTCGTAGGTCTTGGCGAAGGTCTCGGCACCGGCCTGGACCGCATCTTCGATAGTGTTCTTCTGAGCGCCGGCCGCGGACTCTCCAGTTTCTTGGGTTTTGTTCGTGGCGCCGTTCTTCTTCGTGTTAGCCATATCAAACTTCCTTTTGTTTGCCCGCATATCGGTGGACATGTGCCAAATATCAGGATTTAGCCAAACCTAGTCCTGATATTCGCGATGCTGCATCGCAACATAATGGGAGTATGGGAGTGGTTCGGCGTCGTGTCAACAAATTTTTGTGCATCGCAACATTTTTTTCGCATTTGCGATAAACATATGTTTTTAGACAAGTATTTTCACAAAAACAGCCCGCCGAGCGGTACCGGCCGGTTGTTTCCTTGCGGCAATGCAAACGCGCGGTTCAGCTATGCGCGGTGATCCAAGCCACGGCGCGCCTGTTCCATTCTCCGGCCGGGTCTGCTCCGTCGCCCAGCACCGTGAAGTGCGTCAGGCCGGGCACCTCGAGGGTTTCAACGTCACCGCCACTATCAGCCAAAGCCCGGGCGAATTCCTTCGCCTGAGGGATGAGGAACGGATAATCCTCACCACCCCACGTCACCAGGAAGGGCGGCGGTATCTCGGCGACCCGGTATTGCGGACTCTTCTCACGCCCATCATCCCCTTCTTTCAGGCAAGGCGGTGGCCAATCGTCGAAATCGGCGTCGGAAGAGACGTCATACACGCCCGAGATGGGCAGGCAGCCCTTGATCACGTCGCGCGGCAGGCCGTGCCGCGACTGCCAGTCGCCGGTAACCGCCAGCTGGGCGGCATAGTGTCCGCCAGACGAATGACCGCCGACGAAGATTCGCCCGGGATCGCAGTCAAAACGCTCGGCATTTGAAGCGAGGCAGGCCAGACCGCTGCAAAGGTCCGGAAACCCCTCATCATAGCTGTTCGGTGCGAGGCTGTGACCTAGGCTCGCGAAGGTGATGCCCGCCGCGTGGAAGCCCGGTGCCATGAAGGCCATCGCCTCCTTATGCCCACTCGTCCAGCGCCCGCCATGGATAAACGCAAAGATCGTCCCGTTGGGCTCTGATGCTGGGTAAACGGCGACCCGCTGATAGACATCGTCGCCCCAGGGGATATCAGTTCCCGCGACATCGCGGCTCTTACCCCAGAGCTCCAGCTGATAGGCCAGCACCGCCTCGGGCCGGGGAAGTTGTTCCGGGTAATCTTCGCGCCGCAAAATGGTCATCACTTCTCTCCACCAAAAAACCAATTCAATCCTCATACCGTCCTAAAACAATCGGACGATGCCGTCACCTGTACGATTTATTAATATCTCGAAAGCTTTCTCCGAGAACCACTCGGTCTGCTCCGCCCCGGCAAGCGCCAAGCCAGTCTTCTCAACCGCAAGCAAGGCCGTGCGAAAACGACAGTGCGTCGAAATCGACCCGGTTCTGCTCGAAGGCGGAAAGCGTGAAAACCCTATGCCGGCAAACAACGACCGCCCAGCAGAACCTGCTGCTGCGCAGGCACTAACTCGCGGCGGCAGGCACCGCAGCGATGTCGTTGTCAAGCGCCGTCACGAGCGCCGATGCCTCCCCAACGGTCAGCCGCGCATCGGACAAGCGCAGTTCCCAAGGCCGCAGCGGGTTGCGGAACTAGAAGTCGCAGACATTATCGGCTCGATTGCGCACCCGCGCCTCCAATACTGTCCCCTACGCGTCGATGCGCAGCTCGTAGGCCCGGATCTAGCGCTCTTAGACACCGTTCCAGAAAAAGCGGAAGTCATCAGGCGTAACCGTCACGGAGGCGGCGCGAATATCATCTCCGGCCACATAGCTGAACCAATTGAGCGATTGGTTGACCGGGTTGTCAGCGCTCCCGTCGGAACTGATGTAGACCGACACGTCGATCACGGCAATGAGGGCAGGACATCATATTGTTCCTCTCTGCATAGTCTGCGCCACGCATTGGGATTGTTTAATGGCAGGGTGCTGTTTACATAGATTCGATGCATTCTCTAGAATCCCTTTGATTCAATTATGAAAATGTATCCGAGGTGATTTTTGATGGGTGTTCCGGCAGGTTTCGGTGGACGTATACGTGGCGCATTTCTGGCGCTCGCGTTCGGCCTGTTCGCGCTCGCTGGGACCCCCCAGGCTCAGGCGGGCTACGCCTCCTTCGTGATGGATGTGCAGACCGGGCAGATCTTTCACGCGCGCAACGCCGACACGCGCAATTTCCCAGCCTCGCTGACCAAGATCATGACCCTCTTCATGGTCTTTGAGGCGCTCGACACGGGCAAGCTCAGTCTCGATCAAAGGCTGCCGGTCTCGAGACGCGCCGCCGGACAGACGCCGTCAAAACTCGGCCTCAAGGTTGGCCAGACCGTCACCGTCGATGCGGCGATCCGGGCCCTCTCAGTCAAGTCTGCGAACGATGTTGCGACCGTCGTCGCCGAAGCGATCGGCGGGACCGAGATCAAGTTTGCTCAGATGATGACTCGCCGTGCACGCGCGCTTGGTATGAGCCGCACCACCTTCAAGAACGCGTCGGGCCTGCCCAACCGCGGCCAGCTCAGCACCGCACGTGACATGGCGATTCTGGCCAAGGAGATGCTCGACCGGTTCCCGGCCCGCTATGCCTATTTCTCGGACCTGACCTTCAAGTACGGCACGCGCACGTTTAGCAACCATAACAAGCTGCTGCGGACCTATGACGGCATGGACGGCATCAAGACCGGCTATATCCGCGCCTCCGGTTTCAACCTCGTCGCCTCCGCCGAGCGTGACGGCGTACGCCTAATCGGCGTCGTCTTGGGCGGCAAGACAGGGAAGTCCCGCGATGCCCATATGGCATCGCTTCTGAACCGGTCTTGGGGACGCGCGCGCAACAACTCGACATTTGCGGCCCTACCCATACCCAAGCCCTTGGTACCCGGCCGCGCGCGAACTACGCCGTACGCAAGCCCAACCCTCCCGCCCGTCGCGAGTGCCGGCGCCACGAGCGGTGTCCCCGACTGGGGAGTTCAGGTCGGAGCCTTTCGGGGCTTCGGCCGGGCGCATACGGTTGCAGGCGAAGCCTCGCAGAAACTGTATGGCCTGCCAACAACAGCCGGTATCGAAATTCTGCCGCTCGATAACAATGGAAAGATACTGTTCCGTGCGCGGATCGTGGGCATGGAACGCGACATTGCACGCAGCGCCTGTCGTCAGCTGCGCAGAACAGGCGTGCAATGCGCCATGGTGGCGCCAAACGGGAGCATCCGGATGGCACAGGTCTCACGGTGACGGTTTAGTCTGCGGCGCTGCTGGTTGCGATCACCGGTTACCTGCGCAGCTCGAGGGTCCGGTCGATGACCTCGTTCGCTGTCCTGACGATAACGCAGTCGTTGATCACCCGATCGAGGATCACCGCCTCATCTGGCTCTTAGCGGTCATGCTTGAAGGATGATCGCTTCGCGAGCCTACTTACGTGTTTTCGCATAGTTTCGGTGCGGCGGATGCAGCGGCATGTAGAAGTAACTGAGTTTCATGTGAACACGCTTCCCGCCGAGCGGCATTTGCTGTTTTGCTGTGATCCAGCGGAGGCGTTCGGCTCCGTGACCGCGACGTAAAACTACCCGGCTGTCTTACCCCGTGAACAGGATCTGTATCTCATAGCACGCGAAATCACTCGGAGATCAGAGGCCTGCGGGGGCCGCTATGGCGCTCGCGGCTAGTTGATCGGACAAGTCTTGTTTCAAGCGGGCAAGGCCATCCTCATCCCGCGCCTCGCAGCGGGCCACCAGTACGTCCTCGGTATTCGACGCTCGCAGCAACCACCATCCGTCTTCAGTGCTGACACGAACCCCGTCGATCCCCGACACATCGGCGCCGGCGGCAGTCAGGCGTCCTTCCACCGCGGCAATAACCGCGAACTTTCGGTCCTCGGAACAGGGGAAGCGGAGTTCCGGAGTGTTGTAGACTACGGGCAGTTCGTCCAGCAGGTCGGCCAGCTTCACGCCCCGGCGCTCGAGCAGTGACAAGAGCCGCACCGCTGCATATAGGCCGTCGTCTGAACCGAAATAGCGATCGGCGAAGAAGATGTGTCCGCTCATCTCGCCAGCAAGCGGCGATTCGGTCTCAGCCATCTTCGACTTGATCAGCGAATGACCGGTCTTCCACATCAACGGCGTGCCGCCGTGATGCACGATCGCATCGAACAGGGTCTGGCTCGACTTTACGTCCGCGATGATCGTCGCGCCGGGATTGTCACGAAGCACGTCCTCGGCAAACAGCATCATGAGCTGATCAGCCCACACTATGCGGCCGCGCCCGTCGACCACCCCAATCCGGTCCGCGTCGCCGTCGAAGGCGATGCCCAGCTCACAATCATGCTTGGCCACGTGGTTCTGAAGATCTACAAGGTTGGCCGCAACCGTCGGGTCGGGATGGTGCCCCGGGAATGTCCCGTCGACGGTACCATTGACCACATGATGATGGCCGGGCATGCGCGCGCACAGCATGTTCAGGACCTCGCTGCCGGCACCGTTGCCCGGGTCCCAGGCGATGCGTGCCATGCGTAGCGGCTCATGTTCGCGCGCTAGGACCGCAACATAGTCCTCGCGGATATCGATGTCCTCTACACTGCCGTCGCCAGCGGCATATGCGGCACCCGAGGCGATCTCGTCCAGACGGAGTATATCATCGCCGAAGAAAGGCTTGCCGGCCAGGGTCATCTTGAACCCGTTGTAATCGGATGGATTGTGGCTGCCGGTGACCATAATGCCCGACCCCGTCCCCAGATGGCGAATGGCGAAGGACAACATGGGGGTCGGCCCCATGTTGATCCGCTTAACCTGCAGCCCGCAGGCCATCAAACCATGCAGCACGGCCTCAGCGAGGTCCGGCGATGTTATCCGGCCATCATAACCAAGTGCGACGCAGTCGCCGTCGACGTCGACGACGCACGTGCCGAAGCTCCGGCCCACCGCATATGCATCGTCTTGGGTCAGCGTATCCCCGACGATCCCGCGAATGTCGTACTCGCGCAGAATCGTCGGATCGAAGGTGTGAGCATTCGCCATGCGAAAAACCTCTAGCGGGCAGGCGCGACCGACTTGCGGCCGACCGAGGTGTAGTGGTATCCGGCGGCGGCCATCTCGTTGGGCCGGTAGATATTGCGCAGATCGATCATCACCGGCTGCTTCATAAGTGTTTTCATCCGCTCCAGATCGAGGCCGCGGAACTCATTCCATTCGGTCAAGATGACCACCGCCTCGGCACCCTCCATCGCGTCATACGCATCGTCGCACCAGACCGGTCCCTCGATCAGCTTCTTAGCCTCGTTCATCCCCGCGGGGTCGAAGGTTCGCACGGTCGCGCCCGCCTCGATCAAACGCGGCACGATCACCAAGCTGGGCGATTCGCGCATGTCGTCGGTATTCGGTTTGAAGGTCAGCCCCAGTACCGCGATGGTCTTCCTTTCCACGCTGCCACCGCACGCCGCGATAACCTTTCGGGCCATAGCCTCCTTGCGCTCGACATTTACCGCCACGACCTGTTCGACAATTGTGATGGGCGCCCCGGCGTCCTGAGCGGAACGGACCAGCGCTTCCGTATCCTTGGGAAAGCAGGATCCGCCATAGCCGGGACCGGGATGCAGGAACTTGCCGCCGATCCGGCCATCGAGTCCGATCCCCTTGGCCAGCTCCTGCACGTCCGCACCAACCTTCTCGCAGAGGTCTGCGAACTCATTAATGAAGGTGATCTTCGTCGCAAGGAAGGTGTTGGCCGCGTATTTGGTCAGCTCGGCAGTCTCGAGGCTGGTCTGAATGATCGGCGTGTCACGGAGGAAGAGCGGTCGGTAGAGGCTCGCCAAGGTCTCGCGCGCGCGGTCCTTGTCCGCGCCGATGATCACTCGATCCGGCCGCATGAAATCCTCGATGGCCGAGCCCTCACGCAGAAATTCCGGGTTCGAGGCGATGTCGATATCAGCGTCGGGTACGGCGGCGCGGATGCGCTTCAGCACCTCCCGACCTGTCCCCACCGGCACGGTCGACTTAGTCACGACCACCGTGTAACCATCCGAGTTGTGAGCGATGTCCTCCGCTGCTTGAAACACATAGCTGAGATCAGCATGGCCATCGCCACGCCGTGACGGGGTCCCAACCGCGATGAACACCGCATCCGCCCCCTTCACCGCCGCCGCCAAGTCCGTGGTGAAACTCAGCCGCCCGCCGGCGACATTTCGCGCTACCAGGTCGTCGAGCCGGGGTTCGTAAATCGGCATCTCGCCCGCCTCGAGCATCCTTATCTTGTTCATATCGAGATCGACGCAAACGACGTCCCAGCCGAATTCTGAGAAACAGGCGCCAGACACGAGGCCCACATAGCCTGTTCCGACTATCGCGATCTTCATTCCGAGCCTTCTCCCATGCGCGCGAGCAGCTCCCGGGCGCCGGGCCCGAGATCCTCACGCCCAAGTGCGAATGCCAGATTCGCTTCAAGAAACCCGAGCTTGTCGCCGCAATCAAACCGCCGTCCCTCAAAGGCGAGCCCGTGAAACGGCTGGCGACCGATCAGCCTAGCCATGGCATCGGTCAACTGAATCTCGCCGCCCGCGCCGGTCTCGCCGCGCTCGAGCTCGTCGAACACCGTAGGGGTCAAGATGTAACGGCCGATCACGGCGAGGTTTGACGGCGCGGTGCCCCGAGCCGGCTTCTCCACCAGCCCCGTGACCGCGCGTACCCGGCCGTCGGCCTCGTCGGAATCGATGATGCCGTAGCGCGACGTTTGCTCGTAAGGTACTTCCATCGCCGCAATGACGTTGCCGCCCTCGGTCTCGAAAACATCGACCATCTGGCGTAGGCAGGGCGTCTCGGCCTTAATCAGGTCGTCGGCAAGCAGCACCGCGAAGGGCTCGTTGCCAACGAGGTGGCGCGCGCACCAAACCGCATGGCCTAGACCGAGCGGCTCCTGCTGGCGCACATACGCGATATTGCCCGGCTCAAACAGGGATTCCCGGATATCATCGAGTTTCGCGAATTTTTCCTTCTCGGCAAGCGACGCCTCGAGCTCGACCGAACGGTCGAAATGATCCTCAATCGCGCTCTTGCCGCGGCCCGTGACGAAGATGAACTGCTCGATCCCCGCCGCGCGCGCCTCATCGACCGCGTACTGGATGAGCGGCCGGTCGACCACCGGCAGCATCTCCTTGGGCATGGCCTTGGTGGCGGGTAGGAATCGCGTTCCCATGCCACCTACCGGGAAAATCGCCTTGCGGACGCGATTTGTCATAGAGGAACCGGAAATCCGTTTGCGGAACGCCAAGCCGGCGCGTCAGCGCCTTGTGCCATAGCGCCGGAATCCCCGCAAGCGTGCGGAGTCATCGTCCGAGCAGCGTGTCCTTGGCCTGATTGACCTTGGCAGCCATCCAGTCCGAGCCTCCCTGGTCGGGGTGTGCGCGTTTCATCGCATCCCGATAGCCCGCCTCGATATCGGATTCGGACGCGTTCTCATCTACGCCGAGGATCTCGCGCGCCTCGGCCTCTCTCATGCCAGTCTGGGTCCAGGGGCTGGCTCCGCCCCCGGATGCGTCGCTGCGTGTGCCCTGCGCGTCACCGCCGGCCACAACGCGCCATTCCGCGTGAATGCGATCCAGATAGCTCTCGAGTACCGCGCGCGACTGCTCATCCTCTAGGGCGCATAGCCGCCAGAGCTCGACCAGCTCCGCCAGCTTCAGATCCGAGAGCTTCCGACCTTTGGCAGGGCCCTCGCAAACTTCCCCGTCCATGTCCCCGGTGTCGTGATCGAGGGTCATCCGCAGGAAACGAGTTTCGACCCGGCTCGACTGCCCGGCACGGGGGCCCCGAGCATTTCGGCGCATGGTGGTGAGTACCCGCAGGCGCATGAGCCATGGCAGCGCAGGAAAAAGCAGCGCCCATACGAGGTTCCAGCGCCCGGACAGCGCGATCGCGCCAAGTCCAACGACGACTAGGATCGCGCCGACCCAGCGCAGGGCCCGCAGGATATCGGCGGGCTGAGCGCTGACGAACCAGCGGGCGATGAGATAGACGCCGACAACAAGGAAGATTGCGAGGACGAGCCACGTCAACATGACGTTCTCCTATCAGGTGCCACGTATCTGGTCGGCGATCTGGAGTACGCGGCCGCCGCGCTGTTTGCCGAGTTCCGCGAGCGCCCTCCGACCACCGGTCGAGAACACAGCCACGGCCGAGAGTAACTCACGCAGCTGCTGGCCGCTGCCGGCGTCGAAGGGGCAATAGGCCCCGCCGGACAGCTTGGCGATCTGTTCGAACGCACGCCGCGAGATCAGCTCGCCGCCCTCGTGAAACACGAATACCGGCGTGCCGACCAGCCCGAGCTGGCCCGCGACATGGCCCAGTTCATCGATATCCTCCTCCACAACGTCGCCGACGAAGACCAGAGCATCAACCTTCTGAGACTGCGTCTCCTTAAGCGCGTGACGCAAAAGCTTGCGAATCTGGGTGCGCCCCGCAAGGCACCGGACCTTTACCATCCGGCTCACCAGTTCGTCGGCCGTGTTCAGCCACCGCGTCACCTTCATCTCGCCAAACCCGCGATAGAAGGCGAGCTGCACTTGCAGGCCGCCGATCGTGTCGGTCGAGGCGAACATCTCTGACTGTATCTGACAGGCCATGTCCCAAGTGGGTTCCCGACTGGCCGTCGCATCAATCGCGAATAGCAGCCTGCCGGGACGCCCGGCGGGCTTCGTCGGCGGCGTAGCCGCGACCTTCTCAAGGAACGCGTCAATGTCCGTGCAAGCCGCACCGTCGGCCGGCAGTTTTGTATCGCGTTCGAAACCGCTCACGATGTAATGGACTCCTATCGTGCGACCACCGCATCGGGCGACGCGACAGCCTCGGGAACTCCTATGGCCTGCAGCAGGTTTCGCACCTCCTGCAGCGCCGCCATGTGGGACATCGTAAGTATGACATTGGCCCCCTCATCGCGAATATCAAGGAGTGTAAGGCCCTTGAGGAACAATTCGCGGAAGATTATACGTTCGCTGAAACCGTGAGCGAGCCGAAATCCAAGGCGCCGCACCAGGCCGTTCAGGGCCTCATCCATACTGCGCTTGTTGCGCGTGTCTAGCGTCGCCAACCGGTTCCGCATAACAATCCAGTCGATCGAACTACCATCGCGTTGGGCGCGAACCTTCTTCTGCTCCCAGACCATCTCGGCGTAGGGACTGAGAGCATGCACCTCGTTAGTCTCGGGATCGACGCGTCCGAGCAGGTCGAGGTCCAAAAAGCTGTCATTCATGGGCGTGATGAGGATGTCAGCATAGGAGTGGGCATTGCGTGACAGCGGTGTGTCGCTTCCGGGCGTGTCGATGACGATCACATCGCAGGTCGCGCTCAACTCCCGAAGTGTGTCGGCCAACCGCAGACGATCTGTTTTCTTGGCCGTATAAAAGTCGTACAGATCGCTGAGGCCGATCGCCCGATAGATCGGGTGAGGAAGGTCCAGCCCCTCCTTCTTGGCGTAGATGCGGCGATTATCGAAATAACGCGAGAGCGTACCCTGTCGAGCGTCCAAGTCGATCGCCCCGACCGCGTATCCCTCGCGTAACAGGCCGACGATGACATGCATTGCGGTAGTGGACTTCCCCGTGCCGCCCTTCTCATTCCCAATCACGATGATGGTACTGTTGTCTGCCACAACGTTCAGTACGAGCCCCGAGGAGGATGGTTGGTTGCTCATGCGGCACGCAGCCAGACAGCGGTATCGTGGAACACGGCTCCCCCGTTAGGACGCCCCGCCTCGGCGCTCACGAGCAGATTTATGCCGATCCCCTCGACGAAGGCCCTGTTGGGCCAGATGCTCTCGACGATGACGGTTCCACGGCGTGTGCCGTAGGTCGGCCGTACATGGACGACCACCGAGCCTTGCCCATTGCCGATGCGCACCAGTCCGCCGCCGTCCAGCCCTAGCTCCGCACAGACCTCGTGGTGAATCTGCGCCTCGGGCCGGCCCTCCCGCGTCTGGCTGGTCGCAGTTTCGGTGAAGCTCGTGTTCAGGTAGCTGCGCGCCGGCGCGGTCACGAGCCGGTATGGATGCGCATCGTCCCGGTTGTCGATGTTCGCATCATGGTCCGGCAGGCCCGGCATGTTGTAATGGTTGCCGCCGATCTTCGACCAGTCGGGGGCGAAGTGGAACTTGCCGTCTGGGTGTCCGAATCCATTGAGGAAATGCGACTCCTCAAACGAGAGAGCGCGATCTTCCCAATGCCCCTTCCAGATAGATTCGGCATCGGCGTAGCCGGACAGGCGCAAGGTGTCGTCCATCAGGTCCCACGCATTGGTGTCGAAGCCCGGATGAGACGCCCCCAAACGCTCAGCCAGCGCGCAGATAACATCATGGTTCGAGCGGGTCTCGCCAAGCGGTTCAATGATCGCGCGGGTCACCTGCAGGTGGGTGTGTCCGCCGGCTACATAGAGATCATCATGCTCTAGGAAAGTGGTGGCCGGCAGCACAATATCGGCCATCTCCGCCGTTTCGGTCATGAACTGCTCGTGCACACACACGAACAGATCGTCGCGCAGGAACCCTTCGCGCACCTTGCCCAAGTCCGGAGCCACGTTCATGGGGTTTGTGTTCTGGATGAATAGGGCCGTCACAGGCGGACCATCACCAAGATCGCGTGGATTGCCTGTCAGAATCGACCCGATCCGGGACTGGTCCAGCAACCGCACCTCGGTGTTGCAGACGTCGAGACCCTCGATCAGCGTCTTATCTAGATTGTAGATACCGCCATGGGCGTAGAGCGCGCCGCCCCCCGGATACTTCCAGGCGCCGGTCACGGCCGGCAGGCAGCTCGCGGAGAACATCTGCACCGCGCCGTTGCGCGACCGGGTGAAGCCGAAGCCGAGGCGCAGATAGCTGCGCTGAGTCGCACCATAAAGTTTCGCGAACGCCTCGATCTCGGCGGTCGGAATCGACGTGATCTCCGATGCCCATTCGGGTGTGCGCGCCGCCAGATGCGCCTCGAGCTGTTCGTAACCATCCGTGTAATTTTCCATGTAATCGCGGTCGGCATACCCGTCGCGGAACAACACGTGCATCACAGCGCAGGCCAACGCCCCATCGGTCCCCGGATTAGGCATCAAGTGGATATCCGCCTGCTTCGCGGATTCCGTCTTGTACGGGTCGATTACCACGATCTTCGCACTGCGATTCTTTCGCGCCCTCGTCGCGTGGGTCATCACGTTAACCTGAGTGCTAGCCGGGTTCGCGCCCCAGATCACGATCAGGTCCGAGTCCGCCATCTCGCGCGCATCCACACCCCACTTCGCGCCCGTGCCGGCCTGCCAGCCCGCATCCGACAGCTTGCTGCAGAAGGTCGAGTGCTGGCGGGAGTAGCCCATCGCGTGGCGNAGGCGTTCGATCCCATCACGCTGCACGAGCCCCATCGTTCCTGCATAGAAAAAAGGCCAGNCCGTCTCTGGCCCGTGTTTCCCAGCCGCACGGGTCAACGCTTCGGCAACGGTGTCGAGCGCCTCATCCCAGGCAATTTCCTCGAATGCGTCGCGGCCGACACCTTTCGGACCGACCCGGCGAAGCGGCTTGGTCAGCCGGGCTGGATGGTGCACCCGCTCCGCATAGCGCGCGACCTTGGCGCAAATGATGCCGGCGGTGTAGGAGTTCGCACTCGCGCCACGCACGCGTCCGATCGTCTGCGGATCGATCCGTTCGACCTCGAGCGCGCATGTACTCGGGCAATCATGCGGACAGGCCGAGTGAAAAACCTGTACATCGGAACCGCGGTCGGGTGCCGCATTGTCAGTCGAATTCGGCCTGCTCTGATCGAGGGGCATTAGGTTTATCTCCAAGCGGTCAGTATACTGAAAGCCCCCGAAATCGTCGATGTTTAGGATATTCCAGAGGCCTCAGAAGGTGATGTCTCCGTCCGGCCAGAATGTGCGGAATGCAAACGCGAACTTCACGTCATCGACCACATCCCGCAACCCGCCGTTCGGTACTTGCTCCTGAACCACGATGTTCCCCATGTTACATCCCGCCGGCATCCAGGCGCTGTCATGAATCCAGTTCTGGCCGCGGTACTAGGTCAGGATGAACCACTCGGCCTCGACACGGCCGCGCGCTACTACCAGCCGGGTCTCGAAGTTGGTCTCGGAAAACTCGCGCTATCACTTCGACAGGCTTTGCGCAAAGGCCCACGGCAACACGCCCCATAGCGAGACCGTTGCGACTGTGAAACGAGGAAAGCCAGCCCCATGTGGGACCTGCCTTCGCGTATGCTCGGGAAGAACGTCAACAGTTTAGTTTCCGGCACATCTTATTTGTGGATCGTGCCATCCGGATTGAACGCGTGGAACGCGAAGGCGAACGTCACGTCATGCACGACATCGACCAGCTTGTCGCCATCATTGCGCTGGACCGTCACGTTCCCGATGTCGCGGCCATGGGAAATGTTCCGTGAATCCATAGCGGCGTTCTGGCCAGCCCCCCAGGTGATCACTAGGTCACCATCCTCTACGCGCTTTTCCCTGCGCAGGAGATCGAGCGACCATGCCCGGTCGTCGACGGCGACCACATAGTCGAGCGGGCGGATCCCATCGGGAAAGCTCCCGCGATAAAGGAACGGGCGCGAGGAGCTGTCGTATCCCGAATAGGGATTGAAGCCGGGGCCACCACGGGGGTTGAGCAGCACTTGGCCTTCCTGGAAACGCTCCTTGAACCGGTCGAACGCCTCGACGCGGACCGGCAGCAGCGTCAGCTGGGTGCCGGTCATCTCGCCGACGATACCCTCGCCCACAAACTGCTGCCACCAGCTCTCGGTCTCATGGTCCCACATGACCAGATCGGAGTGACGCAGCTTGCCCGACACGCCGAAAGTGTGGATACGACCATTGACGTTTCGATCAAAGACGACGGCGGAATTGCAGAGCGGGCAGTAGGTCACTGCGATCGGCTTGCCGCCAAGCTCGTCGTTGACGATCTCATGGGTCATGAGAATGCCCAGCGGATAGGCGCGGGCCTCGCCGTTGACGGCAACGGTGATGACCGGCTCGGTGCCCTTGTAAAGTCCATCGACATCGGTAATCGGCGCAAAACGGGGCTCGTAGATCGGCGGGATTCCGTCCTTCGGCACGCCACCGGAGAAGATTTCCTCGAATGGCACGTTCGATTTGGAGAAATCGGTCCGCGGCCATTCAAACTTCCAGAGTGCAGGCGTAGCCTGGCCGCTAGCCGAGACGGCCAGAAACAGTAGTCCAGTGCCGATCAGGAGCGTGAGGCGGCTCCGTTTTTGGGTGATGGGAAGTAGCATGATGAATATCCAGTCGCTTTCGTGTTGCGTTGTAAACCGCACAATGAAGGGGGGAGGGGTGAGTAAACAGCGGCGTCTTCGCCGCCGTCTAGTTATCTCCAAGCATGTATCGAATTGAGAGCACGAGGATCATGAGTATTTAATGACCATTGCCCGCACACCATAAAGTCACTCTGCGTCACGTATTTGTGAGAGGATTACCGAACTTGCCGACATTTGGTTTCATCGCAGTTCATGGAGGCGGAACAGGAGAACAATCCCATGGCGACTTTCACCATCGGATTCACGAAGATTAGTGCAGAGAATTTCTTTGCCCGGCTCACGGACGCGTTCGAGCCCCGGTTCTTTCATATCATGGGCGCGCGCGAGATCGAGAAGGGGCTCAAGCCCGAAAGACTGCAGCGCGCATACCTCCTGTGCAGCGAGGAAAAGTCCCACCAATGCCACCGGCGACTGGTGATAGACTATCTCAAAGACCGCTGGGGGCGGTCGCTCGAAGTGAAACATCTCTAGGAGAGCCGCCATCTCATCGACCACCGACATAGCGCAACCGACCGCGGCGATTGATCCCAACGAGATTCCGATCATCAATATCGGACCGGTTCTCGAACAGGTCCCCGGCGCCGTCGAATCAGCAGCCGAATCATTCCGTGACGCGTGCACTGGAATGGGGTTCCTGTTTCTGGTCAATCACGGGCTCGACGACGGCATTGTCGAGCGCGCATTCGAAGCATCCCGACAATTTCACAACCTGCCTATGGACGAGAAGCTTAAGGTCCGGATGAACCGGCATCAGTGCGGCTACATGCCGCCGAATGTCTCGATACACAGCGATTCATTCGAGACCCATCAGACCGCACACAAGCCCCAAGTGAGCGAGGCGTTCAAGTTCACCTTCGATCTCGATACCGACGACCCGGATCATGGTAAGAACCGTCGGTTCCGTGGGCATAACAAATGGCCCGAAGAAGCGGTGGCGCCGGGCATGCGCGACGCGTTTATGGATTTTCACGTCATGTTCGAAGCGTTCGCTCGGAAGCTCCTTCCGGTCTTGTCCGTGGCCCTCGGCATGGAGCCCGATTTTTTTTCGCCGCACTTCGAACGATCGAGCTCGATGTCACGGATTGCGCACTATCCGCCGATCTCCGACCCGAAAAAGGAAATTTCTCTGCCCGGACATACCGACCTGTCGTTCCTGTCGCTCATTCCTCAGGCTACGCATCCGGGCCTGGAAATTCTCACCCCGGGCGGCGACTGGATCGCCCAGCCGGTTGTGCCCGACGGCCTGCTGTTCAACACGGGTAACACCCTGTGCCAATGGTCGAACGATGTGTTCAAGGCCACGCCGCACAGGGTTCGCGCGTCGCCGGACACGCACCGATACTCGAACATTTTCTTTCTGTATCCGAACGTCGACGCGGTGATGGAATGCGTGCCCAGCTGCGAGAGGGCCGATAATCCCGCGAAATACGAGCCCATCACATTCGGGGCGTTTCACGCGGCCTATGCGGCGCGCAACTTCGCCTACGCGGAAGACTGGGACTAGCAGCAGAAAAGCACGTCAGAAGAGGCGGTCATCCCGGTGTATGAGTAGGGTGTCGAGGTCCTTTTCCCACTGCTCTTCGCTCGGCGGCTAATGAATACCAAGCGTCGTCCTGTGGTAGTCGAAATTGTACTCGTCCTCGATCGGCTCCGCGTCCTAGGAATCCCTGGTGACCAGTGCAGACCAAGTACCCAGCACAACGCAGGTCAAGATTAAAGACAGAATGACGACGACTTCGAGGCTAATCAAAAAGTTTGCGCATGCAATGCCTTCAACGGGTGAAACTGGCACAGTTCACGTCGCGAGGGAATTCAACACACAGTGAGCGAAAGATAGGCGTGCCACGTTGGCGGGCGTCCCGCGCCGACGTAGTATCCGCTTGCACTCGGGCCGAGGAAGAAGATGTACTAATGAACGCCCCCACGACCGTCAAGGATGCGAAGCACGCCACCGATCTGGTTCGACAAAGCCCCCATGACTTCGTGAAGGTGGGCGTGACCGACGTCGATGGACTCCTGCGAGGCAAATACATGCATCGCGAGAAGTTCCTGAGCGTCCTTGAGAGCGGGTTCGGCTTCTGCAACGTGGTTCTGGGCTGGGATATAAATGACCAGCTCTATGACAATTCGAGCCACACCGGCTGGGTCACGGGATTTCCGGACGCGCCGGTGCGGATCATTCCCGAATCGGGCCGCCAGCTCCCCTTCGAGGACGGCTGCTGGCTGTTCCTCGGCGAATTTGACGAACAGGCCGCCGCACTCTGCCCGCGGGGCGTTCTGTCTCGTGTCCTCGACCGGGCCCGAGATATGGGCTTCGGCACACTCGCCGGGTTCGAATACGAGTTCTTTGTCTTTGATGAGACTCGCACCAGCGTCATCGAGAAGGAATTCCGCGACATGGTTCCGGTGGCGCCGGGCAACACCGGCTACTCGCTGCTACGCCAGTCGAACCTGAGCGCGCTCTACACCGACATCTTCTCGGGCATGGCCGGCATGGGGATCGAGCTCGAGGGCATTCACGAGGAGATGGGCGCCGGTGTGATCGAAGCGGCCTTGCGCGCCGATAGCGCGCTCATAGCTGCCGACAAGGCCGCACTGTTCAAGACCTTCGCCAAGGCGATTGTACAAAACCGCGAGATGATAGCCACTTTCATGGCCAAATGGTCCATGGCCAAGGCCGGCCAGTCCGGCCATCTCCATCTGTCGTTAACGACCAACGGCGGCAACGCGTTCCACGACCCGTCCGCAGACGACGGGATCGCCGCGACCATGCTACATTTTATCGGTGGACAGCAAATGTACATGGCGGAGCTCACGGCGCTGGTCGCGCCGACCGTGAATTCCTACCGCCGTCTGATCCCCGACCTGTGGGCGCCGACGGACGCGACCTGGGGTATCGACAACCGC
>PBPM01000002.1 GCA_002724635.1 Rhodospirillaceae bacterium | reverse complement strand
ACACGTGTTCGGCCATGTCGACAAAGCAGCGCAGGTCGTTGGGGTATTCAGCGACGCCGTCGATCATATCTTCAAGCCAGTCGGTCACATTCGCGTCCAACTTTTCGGAAGTCATTACAATGAGGCTCGGGTCAATGCGTTCCCAAACATAGGAGAGTTCCCTACGGCGCCATTGAAGCGGCGTGAAGGTGCCAATGACACCGGCCTTTTTCAGTGCAATTCGGAGCACGATTTCCCGGCAGGATGATGGTACCTGGACCAACGCCGTCGCATCGCGCTGGATTCCGAGATCGATCAGGTGGGCAGCCAGACGGTCGCTAACGGTATCGAGTTCGGCCCAACTGTAAATACTGTCACCATCGCGACAGGCGACCCGGTCGGGGTGCGTTTTCGCGTGGGCGCGATATCGGTCGACCATGGTTTCTCGAGTCCACTGCCCGGCGGCGAGGTAGCGGTCAATGAGGTCCGGAGTTGTCAGGTATGGTCGCATGAGACTTCAGCGCCCCTTGTAGACGGGCGCCCTATTTTCACGAAAAGCGGCTAGGCCTTCGTTCCGATCTTCGGTCGCCATAAGCATGGCGTAGAGCTTTCGTTCGTAGTCGATCCCGGTCATCAGGTCACTTTCCGTGGAACGTAAAACGGCGTCGCGCCCCGCCACAAAAGCGAGCGGCGCCCGCTCGCCCAGCATACGGGCGAGTTCGAGAGCGCGAGGAAATAGTTTCTGTTGCGATGTTACCTCGGTCACAAGCCCGATCGAACGTGCCGTCTCTGCATCCACCGCTTCTCCGGTCAAAACCAGCTGCATCGCCCAGCCCAGATTGACAAAGCGGTGGAGGCGCTGAGTACCGCCACTACCAGGAATCTGGCCAAGCTTAATTTCTGGTTGCCCCATAAGAGCGTTACCGCTTGCTATACGAATGGTACAGCCAAGTGAGAATTCGAGCCCGGCGCCATAGCAATGCCCGTTGATCGCAGCCACTGTGGGTTTGCCCAGCCTTTCGACCGTCGTCGGTAGTTCCTTGCGTAAAGTTGCAGCATTCCCCATTTCTGAGGTAACGGTACGTTCTTGGAGTTCCGGGATATTGGCGCCCGCGCAGAACGCTTTGTCGCCATACCCGGTAAAGACAATGGCTCGGATCGCTTCGTCATTCTCCGCGCGGCGCACGCAGTCCAGCAGGTCGACACGCATCTGGTGTGTCATCGCATTAAGTTTTTCCGGTCGGTGAAGCGTAACGACAAGTACGTCACCATTCATTTCGGTTAGGATATTCTCGTAGACCATCGCCGATGTGCCCTCAATTTAATAATCACCCCTACGTCAAGGCATTATATCAATCGGCGAACGGCCCACCAGATAAGCGGCTTCGGCACGCGGGTCTGCTCTTCCGGGTGCCCCAAAAGCCTCCCTCATAGAAGGCAAATTCCTCATCGGTGTTGAGAATTTCATAGCTATGAAGCTCGGCGATCCGCTCTTTCCAAACTTAAGCCGGCATCGATGTGTCCGCCCGCACCCGGAGCATTAGATGTTTGGGGTGCAATCGCGCCAAATCCGAAGTCTGCAAATGACCTAACGCGGCAAAGCGGAGCGGAGATGAGGTTCCAGCTGATCCGCGATGAACTGGTTGCCCGCCGGCGACATATGACCGACGTAGAAGTCGGCGAAAGCAGCTTTATCCGCGTCGAACACCGCGCTAAGCGGATCGAAAGTATCCACGACCTGGAGCCCAGCTTTCCACATGCAATGCAGTAGGTTGGAAAGTTTTTCGGGACGGGCGCCGGCGAGGATCAGATGCGCGGGATACTGGACGACGATGATTTTGCGCGTGACCGGCAGTTTGGCGATCTCACTCATCAGCGCGCAGGAAACTGCAAGACCGTCGTCATGCGCGCTGACGCTGAACCGGTTCGACAGCCAATATTCGGGAAACACCCGGTTGAGCACGTTGTGAAGCAGAAAGCTATACCCCAGAGCGGAACGTACCGGCCTGAGCCAGTCCCGACGCAGGCTGAGCGACTCGGCATACTTGGCCTCGTTCTCAGAAACACCGGTCAGCGCCAGCCTGTCGTCGCGCAGAAGGTGAAAGGTGGGCTTTACGACGCCGGTGCGAAACGCAAGCGCGGTGCGTTCGATATTATCAGGAGTGAGCCCGAACAGTAGCACGTCGGGCGGCCCGCCCGACTCGATTAACGTCTTCGCCCGTAAGTAGCTTTGACCGATGCCGTACCCGAAAACCCCGCCATTCCTTATCGGCAAGGAAAGCCGACGTTCGAGGACTGCCGTCCAGGTATCCCGATCGGACACCTGGTCGCCCCATGTGAAGCTGTCGCCGACGGCGAGCAAGTAAGAAGAACCTGACCTCAACGGAGGTGCGCCGTTCGATCGAGTGGAGTCGGGGTTTACCGTCACCTGCGACCCATCCCAGGACGTATGCCGACCAGGTTTCGGTATGTAGCCCAGCAAGGGATCGGGGGTCGCCGGGTAGAGGCTTCCGGCACGCAGGCTGGTGTTCAGCCGTTCGGCAAAATTGATAGCGCGAAACGAGATCGTCGGATCAACGAAAAATTGGCCATAGACGCGTGCGCCCANCTCGNCGACGCCNAACAGGACACCCAGCACAAGAAGGTTGATNGCGGCGACCCTGACCGGGGTCGCAAACGTGCTNGGCGAGTTCGGATTAGGCCTCAGAAACGCTGCGTACCAGACGAGNGCCGCTATCGCAAAAACGACCGAACCGTTCACCAGCTTGCCGCCGTCCGGCACTGACAGGAGCACCCAAGCCACGAAACCAACCACCGGCAATGTAAGCAGGACGGGGTGCAAGTCTCGCGCGCGACCGAGCTGTACCACCGCGATGGCTCGTACGAGGCAAAAAGCGAGTGTGGCCACAAACAAGGGGAGGAGCCAGTCGGGCCGGCACAACCGGATACCCCAATGACCACCGCAAAGCGTATCCTGTAACGCCAGCACGAAGAGAATACCGGTAACCCCGATCAACAGGGTTATGCCCAACGTCCGCGCCAGAGGGGGCGTGTGGTCCGGGGTGCGGCTGCTGGTGGCGTTTACCGCGACCGGGAAGGCCACTTGCAGAACTGGTAGCGTCGCGGTGAGCAAGGCCTTGGGCAGTACGGAGGACGCCGCATAAACCCCCAGCGTGGCTCGGTCGAGCACCAGATAGGCGACAATCACGTCCGCCCAGCATGCGGACAGTGTTAATCCATACGAAATAGCAAACGGCGCGATGTCCATCATACGATCGGGTGCGAGTCTGGCGGCTTGTACTTCTTTCCTTTGCATACGTCGCAGTGCCACTGCGGGCAGAACGAAGGCGGCAAAAGCAGTGGCGATCGCTATGCCCGCCAGCCCCCCCCAAGCCGCGCTGAACAAAGCGATACCCATGACCCCGAAGGCGAGGCGTGCCATCATGTGCCCGGTTGTCAGCAAGCCTAGGGCGTGAAACTTCTGCAACCCCTGTAGCAATCCGCGCGCGGTATCCGACATGACCGTGAGCCAGACCACTACCATTACCATCACCAGGGCGCGCATGCTCGTTATGTCGAGCGCCAGCCCGATGAGAACCAACACGACAAGCACCGCGAAAGCCGCCAGCGCAGCCCGACGTCCTACCAACGCAAACAGCCCCGGTATGGCCCGCCACACCCGATCTTCACCCTTGGCCGCCTCGGCAGCGGTGGTACGAGATATGTAGAAGGCCAACATCAGGGTTGGCGCAGTCAACACCGAAATCAACGCCGTCGCCAAATAGAAGACGCCGAACTGCGGCGCGGGCAGCAGGTTTGCGGCCAGCAACATCAAGCCAAAATTGCCCAGAAAACCGGGCACAACCAACGCAAGCAACAAGGTGGAGCGGCGGACGACCGAGCCTTGCCAGTCAGACATGTACCGCACTAAAGGCGTCTTGGGGCGATGGTGGTTCGGGGACCGCACACGACGATGGCATAGCCTTCGGCCGGGCGCCCGACCGCGCCGCCGCGGGAACTTTCAGCTGCATGATTCGTCTTATAATGGGAACCGTCCCAATAGTTATAGTAAGAACTAACCATACCGCAGTCGAGCGTGCCCGGTCTTTGCCCAATTGTCTGAACATGAATAATGGTCCAAACCTTTCCGTCGTCATTCCGATTCTGAACGAAGAAGAGATTCTGTGGGACAATCTTTGCACTCTGGCTGCGGTATTCGACGACGAGGCCGGGCCCGCAAGTTGGCGCTTTGTGATCGTGGACAACGGCAGCACGGATACTACCCCGGAGGTATTGCAACAGGTCGCCGAGCGTTGGCCACTCACCACGCTGATTCTCGAACGCAGTCCCAATTATGGCCGGGCTCTGCGCGCGGGGCTGTCCGCGGTCGATACTCCTTGGGTACATCAAGTCGATATCGAGCAATGGGATCTGGAGTTTTTCAGATGGGCGTGGCGCAACCGGGAACGTTACGACGTGTTCATGGGATCCAAACGCGCGGACCCGACGTTGAACCAGCAGTCGCGCTACCGAAAGTTTCTCAGTTGGGGACTGAACGCGCTGATCAAGGGATTCTTCAATTACGTCGGTACCGACACGCATGGGCCGAAGCTATTACGCACCGCAGCTCTAAGGCCGATTCTCGCCGAATGCCGCATGAGCTGGGGCCAGTTCGATTCCGAGTTCATGATCAGGGGTTCCCGCGCCGGACTTTCGTTTTGCGAGGTGCCCGTCGTCTATATTGAGCACCGGCCGTCGCGCAAGCTGATGATCGAGAAGATCGGTCGCAACGTGTGGGAATTCAATCGGTTGCGCCGGATAATGCGCCGTCAGGACAGCGGTGGTCCGATCCGTTTCGAGAGCTTCCCTCGGACGGTCGTGCTGGAGGAGAACGCTGCTGCCAAGGCAGCGGCAGCCGCAAAGACGGCGGTTCGTTGACCGTGCCGGTCGAAGCGGCTATGTGGTGGCTTAACTCAGCGACAGGGCTTTTTAAGCAGTGAAAGTTCTCATTCTCGGCGGCGACGGATTTTGCGGTTGGCCGACGGCATTACACCTCTCTGAAGGAGGCGCCGAAGTCGTCATCGTCGACAACCTCTCGCGGAGGAATATCGACAACGAGCTTGAGATCCAGTCGCTGACGCCAATCCGTCCGATGAGCGAGCGCCTCGCGGCCTGGCAAGAAATTTCCGGGCGAGAGATCCGGTTTCTGCGCTTCGACATCGCGGAACATTACCACCGGCTCCTGACGCTGCTGACTGAGTTCCAGCCCGATACCATCGTCCATTTCGCCGAACAGCGCGCTGCGCCCTATTCGATGAAATCGTCCTGGCACAAGCGCTACACGGTAAACAACAACCTAAACGCCACCAATAACCTGCTGGCAGCGATCGTCGAAAGCAGCGTCAACGCTCATGTGGTCCATTTGGGCACGATGGGAGTCTATGGTTACGGCGTCAACGGAATCGCGATTCCAGAGGGCTATCTGCAGGTAACAGTCGAGAACCGAGACGGCGATGAGTCCAAGCAGGAAATCCTCTACCCTGCCAACCCGGGCAGTATCTATCACCTGACCAAAACCCAGGATCAGCTCCTGTTCGCCTTTTACAACAGGAACGACGGGCTGCGAATTACCGACCTGCACCAGGGCATCGTCTGGGGCACCCAGACAAGCGAAACCATCCGCGACGAGCGCCTGATCAACCGGTTCGACTATGATGGCGATTACGGCACAGTGCTTAATCGTTTCCTGATGCAATCCGCGATTGGCTATCCGCTGACTGTGCATGGCAAGGGCGGACAGACCCGCGCTTTCATCAATATCCAGGACACGGTGGAGTGCGTCCGCCTCGCGATCGAGAACCCGCCGCAGTCCGGCGAGCGGGTCCGTATCATCAACCAGACAACGGAAACCCACCGCATCGCGGACTTGGCCGCTCTGGTTTCCGAGATGACCGGTACACCCATCGAACATGTACCGAATCCACGCAACGAGGCCGAGGAAAACGAGCTCGTTGTCGACAACAAAACGCTCCTGAATCTGGGGCTGGAGCCGGTCACGCTGGAACGCGGGCTGATGGAGGAGATCATATCCATTGCGCAGCGCTTCGCCGACCGTTGCGACAAGGTGAAGATCCCGTGCGTTTCGCGCTGGACCCAGGATCGTTGATCTTTGGCCCAGGAATCTTCAATTCTGATCACCGGAGGGGCGGGCTTCATCGGTTCGAACGTCGTCGAACACCTGCTGGCCAACGGCTACCAAAACCTGACGGTGATCGATGACGAATCGCTTGGTCGCCTGAAACGCGTCGATCGGCCCGGGGTAACGTGCGTTAAGGGCGATATTCTCGATGAGGCCCTGATGGCGAGTCTTCTGGCTGGGGCGGATGCTGTTATTCACCTCGCCGCCGACACCCGCGTTATCGACTCCATCGAAAACCCAGCCTACAATTTTGAGGTCAACGTGGTGGGTTCCTTCCGGCTTCTGTCGCTTGCCAGGGATGCGGGATGCCAGCGTATCATCAACGCTTCGACTGGCGGTGCGATCCTGGGTGACGCTCCGCCGCCGGTTTCGGAGGAATTGCCGGCGCGTCCGCTAGCGCCGTACGGCGCAGCGAAGCTGGCGGTCGAAGGCTATTGCTCGGCCTTCGCCGGCGCGTATGGGATGAAGACGCTGTCGCTGCGCTTTTCCAACGTTTACGGCCCCCTGTCTTTCCACAAGGGCAGCGTCGTTGCCGCATTTTACAAAAGCCTGCTTAATGGGCGGCCGTTGACGGTCTATGGCGACGGTGAACAGGTACGCGACTTCCTCTATGTCGGCGACCTCGTCGCGGGTGTGCGGCGTGCTATTGAGACCGACGCGACCGGCGTGCTGCAACTGGGCTCCAGCGTGGGCACGTCGATCAACACACTGATCGCCCTGATGGCGGAGGCAACCGGTAGACGCGAAATCCCGGTGGACTACGTGCCGGCACGTCAGGGAGAGACTCGGATCACCTGGTGCTGTATCGATCGTGCGCGAGAGGTACTCGGCTTCGAGCCGGGTACCCGGCTGGCCGAAGGACTGGCCAACACCTGGAACTGGTTCAGCGAAAACGTCACAGTTTTCAAGTAACGGCGGTGCGGCGCAATCCACTTAGTACGCGATCGCCGAGCGCGACGCCCAACAGCAGGGCGAGCAGCATCGCGGGTGCGAACTGGCGGCTCATCTCCGACGGGTAGGCGAGGTTAAGGAAACCGACGGCAAACACCGCGAGATAGCTACCCATCATGCCGATAAGAGCAGCGATTGTCCGCATCCTGATCGGCGGACGCTCGCCCGCCGATGCCATGAGCGACAGAACCGCCCCGCCCAGCAGCCCGATTCCCATGGGGATTGAGAGCATCGAAATCATGTTGGCAATAATGGTCCGGAACCAGAGGAAATTGTTCTCCACAAAGCCGGCGTATCTCGTGCTTTGCCACTGCACAGTGTTTTCCATCATGAAGAAGATCCCGAACACGGTCGCGGCGGTGACCAGAAACGCCACGAACGCCACGCCGGCAACGCGCACGACGCCGAGAAGCCGAGACCGGCGGTGGCCGACGTCGGAATCAAAGAAAATGGCAGCGCTAAGCCCCGCGGCGAACACGACCCCGAGATACTCGATGGTCAGCGTTGCCATGATCGTAATTGTTGCAACCTGCCATGACCTGACCGGTGCGCCACGTGCGCAATAGAGGACCATTAGCGCGACCCCGCCGAGCGCGGCCAGGTCGTAAGCTTGCAGATTGCCGATAAACAAATAGTAGGAGAGAGGCCAGTCCGTGAACAGCGACGCGGCGCTAAAGAAAAGGCTGATCGGCGCCGGGTGCCATCCAGCAATACCGACCATTGCGAGCGTTAAGAGAACTAGACGTTGCCAGAAGCCGCGATACCAAACGATCGCGAGGATGAGTACCGGCAGCAGCGCGATACCGACAAACAGTAGATGGGCCGACCAGAGCACCAGCGGCCCGTCGGCGATACTGTCGCGTGTTCCGTCGTCGGGCCAGGGCGTTCCCTGGTAAAGCGGTGTCTGCTCGGGATGCGCGAACACCAGTGAACTCGCCACCCGCACGGTCGCCTGGATCGTCTCACCCATTACCATCGCGACCACCCGCAGATTGGGGCGCGCCCGTTCCTGGCCGATCAGGTCCCGGTCGTGAAAAGACCACTCGGATTCCTGGGAGGCGACGGTGTAAAAAAAACTGCGCAGCATCGCCGTCTGCATCGCGAACGTCGCGAACACAACGATGAGCAATGCCGCCTTGATGAGGTCAGCAGGTTTGATTTGTGTCATATCACGCGTCTCAGCAGATACCACCTGGAGCGGCAGAACGGCGCGGGTGGTGAATCGAATCTAACAATGGATCATTGAGGTGTCCATCAACGCCATTAGCATCGACCGGGGCCATAATCGAGTGAGTCTTGATAAGGCAGCGTCGCACGCGCTGCATTACTTCCAGCCGCGCACACTTCGATGAACGGCGTGATGTCGCCGGCGGTAGCCTGAGCATTATATTGGTGGTCCAGCGTTGTCTGGTCGAATGTACGGTAAACGGATGCCTATGATATCCACTTTCAACTTCCGGGAGGAGAGGCACGGACCGAGCCACTACAAGCGGCAGAGTGATTGATCGGAAAATTCAGGCCTTTGTATAGTCCGCTCCTGGCTAATTGCAGACCAAGCTGATATGTCGACCAAATGTCTGCTCAGCACTCAATGGCTGATTTCTGTGCAAATTGGTACTTTGTGAACGTTGATTAACCAAACAACTCTCCAGCAATTTTATCCATCGCCGCCTTGTGCTCGTCGCTTGGGAATAATCGCCTAGCAATGAAAAAAACGGCAATAAATGCGGTAATTTTCTTGAACACTCGCGTCTGAAGAGAGAGGCCGGCAAACAAAAATCCGCTAACTCATTGGGTTAAAGGGCGTAATTTTTGGTTGCGGAGGCAGGATTTGAACCTGCGACCTTCAGGTTTTGAGGTTGCCCAAGTATCACGATGCTGGACTCGTTTTATCAGTATCTATTTCGCAATAGAGAATTTTCTGGGTTTAACTTGCGCCAAACCCAAGTATCGCAAAAAGTTTGTTGTTAGCCATAAATCCATGCTCATCTTCAGAGTATTCAGGTTTTAGACGGTTCAACCAGAACGCGTTCACTGGGCTCTTGTTCTTTAACTCTATTTTTCCTCGTTCCTCGCATTCAAAATAATCCCGAACAGCGTAATAGGTGGACTCCGATATATTGATTTTGCCCTCCTGCCCGGCCTGCTCAAATCTGGAAGCTAAATTAACTGTGTCCCCCCAAATATCGTAAACAAACTTATTTTTTCCAACCACACCTGCCATTGCGGCGCCGGAATTAAGCCCTACACGCATCATCCATGGTTCCTGTCCTTGTTCAGACCTCGCGATATTTAGCTCGGAAACCGATTTTTTAAAAAGTAAGGCCGCGAGAGCAGCCATAACACCGTGATGTCTATTT